>JAJZCU010000208.1 GCA_021828935.1 Planctomycetota bacterium
TTGTAACGGACCCACCGTATTTGTATACGCACTCACCGGCGGCGGCGGGCGCGGTGATGTGCGGGCCGGGCCACAGCAGGCCGTCGTGAATTTGCGCTGACCAGTTGCCCACCAGCCAAACGCCCAGGGCGGTGCCGGCCACGCCCCCGGCCAATTGCGCTATTAAATACCCAAAAAGGTCGCGCGCGTGCATTTTGCCCAGCAGCCACATGCCGGTGGAAAAGGCGGGATTAATGTGCGCGCCGCTGAGCTTTCCCGGCGGGGAAATCGCAATTAAATAACTCACGCCGCCCAGGGTTAAGCCGGCCAGAAACAGGCGCAGATGGGTGCTGGCAAGATGGGCGGGGACGGGCGAATTTTTGGCGAATAAAAGTGAAACGATGCCCACCAGCACCAGCATCAAAATTGCGGTGCCGAGAAATTCGCTGCCGTACTCCAGCAGGTGCAGCCCGTAACGCTTCCACTGCCTGTACAGCAGGTGATCGGCATCGGTAATGGTCTGATAAACAGTTTGCATCAAGATTTTCCTGTGGGACTATACCGCGTGCGGCGCAAAATAACACGCTGCGAACCAACGTTGCCGAAGAATGCCGGGATCCGAAGTCTCCGCGATCGGGGGAGTTTTGTTCCGCCGAAATTTTCGCGATTGTGTGGCCGGCGCTCAACCATAATTTTGACTTCCAGCGCCGATGGCATCTTGCTACACTTGACCCAGCGGATGACGCATTTCGAGGTCAGTAGTATGAAGTTTTTCACCCGCGGCCCGGTGCCGCGACGCAATGTCAGTAATTCCACAGGCCTTTGTCGGCACGGCTATACGCAAATGCTGGGCGCGGCTGCCTTGGCAATGTTGGGCTGCGCCCGCATTGCAGCGGCGGTTAATATCCAGGGCGTGTATCCAGTGGCCGCGGATCAGCCGCAAATCAACGCGCTTATCACCGATCCGGCCACGGGCAAGGTGTTAACAACATCCGCGGCATCCGGCAGCGTGTATGACATTCAGGCGTTCCTGGACACCGGCACCAGCGGTATTTTGTTAAGCCGGGAAACACAGCAGGCCCTGGGCGTGGCATTGGCCACGTACAATGGCTCGCCGGTGGTATTTAACGATGTGGCCGTGGGCGGCTTGCAACCGTACAACGTGTCCACGCCGTACGACGTGTCGACCGCGCCGTTCAGCATTAATAATGATGTAACCATCGGCGGAACGCCGCCGCCGGTGAGTGCGTATACAAATACGGTGGGTCCGTTACAAATGGAAGTCAGCCAGACGGCGGCCAATTCCCTGGTGGGTCCGCTGGATATCATGGGCACGCCGGTGATGCAGGGCAAAGTGACGGTGCTGGACATTCGCCCGGCGAACAGCGCGAATATCAACAATTTGGGCGAAACCAAGACCTATATTTACAATCCCGGCACGCCCTACAACCCCAGTGCGCTGGACACGAATCCGGGCATTGTGCCCACGGCGTACCAGGTGAAGCTTAGCTACGCATCGTTTAATCAATTCACGTCCACCACGCCCACGGGGGCGACTTCGCCAGAGCAGGCTGCGAACCCATTTGTGGGGCCTAATCCATTGGATCAACTCAGCTCCAATCCGCCTACTGACACCACGCCGCCGGTGACGATCTCCTACGGCAGTAACACGGCGACCGGCAGCTTTCTGTTGGACACGGGCGCACAGTCGTCATTTATTTCCAAGGCCGTGGCCGGAAATGTGGACGTGAAGTACGCCGCCGGCGTAAATGCCGCGGGCAATCCTTATTTAATCAATTCGATTACCGGCGCCGTTATTCCCAATCAATTTACGGAAACCGTACTGGGCGCCGGCGGGGGGGCGGTTACGGCGGCGGGGTTTTATCTGAATTCGCTATCCTTAAAGACGGTGCAGGGGCAAAGCATTAACTATTTAGGCGCCCCGGTTCTGGTGCAGAATGTCACGGTGAAAAACCCCACAACCGGGCAAAGCCTCACCTTGAACGGAGATTTGGGCATGAACTTTTTTGAACCCAGCACGAACACCTCTCTTTCCACCGGCAGCGCGTCGCCCTACACCTTCATGACCATCGACCAACCCAATGGCTTGCTGGGCCTGACATTGGCGGCCGTGCCCGAGCCCGCCACGCTGATGTTGCTGCTGTTCGCCGCGCCGGTGTTGCTCTTGCGCCGGCGGCGGGTGGCGTAAAAACCGGCGGAAATCGCTGAGGCGCCCAGGGCGCGGAGACGACCGGGTGTCGGGTTTTTAAGGCGCCTGGGTAAAAAGGGGGCAGCCACGATGGGGGTGGCCCAATTGGGGGGTGGCCATCTTGGCCGCCGGATCCCACGCATGCCATTTGATATCAAATCTTGGCGTAGACCTAACTACGCCGGGCTGGAAGCCCGCCCCCCGTAATTGAGCCCGTCGCCATGATCGCCGCCCTCCGGACATGGCCCCTGCCCGTAGCCCTTCGGGCGTCGGAAAATAGCCAGGGGTAAAACCCTTGGAACGCAGGCACGGCTGAACCGCGGTTCCTAAAATCAGCGCGCATTAATGCATCAGAAATTCATCCGTCCCCAAGGGGGACTACAAATCCATATGGCTTGGACGACCAGGGATTTCATCCCTGGCTATTGTCAGGCCTCCAAGGGAGGCAACGGCATACCCCTCCCGGTAATGGTGCGTAACCATCCAATATCCGTAAGCGGGGTAATGCCATATCGCCCTGTCTTGCGACAGTTGATAATTCGGCGATCTCAAGCCTGTGCGGCGCCATGCTGCCGCGGAAAAATTTGTCACGCGGGTCCCGCACGCGGTAGGCCTCCGCACCACATCAGCATATAGCTCACTGGCCAGTTCCGGTAGCCTCGTTGCGCTTTTTGCCGCCGCAAACCGCTTGCAAACGTTGCCGCAATTCTGTAGATTTAATTTTTTGGCGCCGTCGACGGCAGTGTGTCGGGCGATAGTTTGGGAACATGAGACCCGATTGGAGATGGAGACTATGCGCACTTCTCGGTTCGTTATTTTCCGTGCGGCGCTGACTGTTGCCGGGGCCTTGGCTCTCGGGCTGGCTGCGTCCGCCAAGGCAACCGCGGCGACCAACTATTTTATCGGCGGCGCCACGGGCGACCCCTCCGAGTGGACGATCAACGCCAATTGGAGTACTGGATCGGCGCCGAACAACTCCAGTTCCTCGCAGGTTGTCTACTTAGGTTACCGCACTAATGGGCAAGCCCTCGGCACGGCGCCGGACGCGCACGTTACTCTCACCGCCGGAGACCCCAACAGCAGCAGCCCTGTGGTATACGTTCAAAGCATTAACAGCGCGGCCGACTTGACGCTGCAAATTGCTAACCCTAACGACAGCAGTTACGGCCCGCCGCTTACCGTGCTCTCGGCCCTGCAGTTTGACCCGCACGCCAGTCTTACGCTGCTGGACGGTTCGACCTTAAACTTTAGCGGCGGACAAATTTACACCATTAACGCCAACGTAAATGTGCAGGGCGTCTCGGTTGTGAATTTAACCGACGGTACAAGCGCCACCCTGGGCGCCGGTTATACGTGGAATGTCACCAGCCAGTTAAACCAGTCCCAAAATTCGGCCATCGAATCGGCCATCCCATTCGTTGATAATGGAACTCTGAACCTTGAGTCCGGCAGCGGCGCGGACTTTTTTTCGCCCACCGGCACGACGGCCTTGACCATCGGCGCCGCTGGAACATTTTCCTCGACCAACGCCGGCTGGAGCATTGGCAGCCTGGACAATCTTGGCGTGATGACTATTTCCGGCGTCGGCGTGGGCCCCCGGTTTGGTCAGGTGCAATCTTTGACCAACAGCGGCGCCATCAACATCAGCGGCGGCGCCGCGCTGGAAGTCGATGCCTTCACAACCGCCGCGAATGAAAATCAGGGCGCCATCACGCTGACGGGTCAGGGCTCGCGCCTGGTCATTTCCAATCTAACGGGCAACGGCACTATCAACGCCGGCGCCGGTACGCAACTTGCGCTGGACAATCTGAACGCTTCTGAAGTGGGCAATATCACCGTTGCCAGTGGCGCCGCTGTCGCCCTGGGCGGGACCATTACAACCGCCGCCGGCCAGACGTTTGATTACACGAAACTCGGCAGCGATGTGAGCTTTGGCATTCCGAACATCGATTCCCGCCTTTCGTTCACGGGCGGAACGGTGCTGCATTCTGAAAATCTTGATAATTTGTATGGGCTGACCAACGTATCGTTCGATCATGGTTTAAACTTGATCAACAACAACCCCGCCGGCAACGAAACCCGCATCTATGGCACGGTTAACGCCGGCAACGCCCCGGTTGCCATCGACACCGCATACGCGACGCTCAATATTGAGCCCGGCGCCACGCTTAACGGCGCGGTGGCGCTGACCCAGCAGACTCAAAATCTGAACATTAATAACGCCGCCGTCACCGGCCCGATTACGGCGCCTAACGGCGGCCATGTCACGGTGCAAGGCAATACGTCATCATTCACGAGCATCACGCTGGGGGCCAACAGTGACCTGACGCTCACCGGCGCCACGATTTCGTCCGGAACCATCGTCGATTCTGCCGGGACGGGAACTTACAGCACCGTGAATCTGGGCAACACCAGTTTTGGCGCCGGCGTCAATGCCACGTTGGGCGGTGGCGTGATCTACACCTCCGGGAACTGGACCAACGCGGGCCATGTCACCTTCGCGCCAACTACCTTTCTGCAAAATGCCGACCCCAATTATGCCTCAACGCTGACCAACACTGGCGTGCTGGCGCTCACGCCGGGCGGTTCTGTAACGGATTTTTTCGGCGCCCCGGCCAGGCCCATTGATAACCTCGGCACGCTGCACCTGACGCCCAATTCGCTATGGAGCAATCAGGCCGGTACGGGTCAGCCCAGTGATGTGCAAACGGTAAACAATTCCGGGCTGCTGCAAATTGACAGCGGCGCCAAGGCCTCCTATTGGGCCGTGAACCAGACGGCGGGCAGCACGGTGCTCAACGGTACGCTGTTTGTGGATCCGTCGCAAAACTCCGGCGCCT
>JAJZCU010000209.1 GCA_021828935.1 Planctomycetota bacterium
CGTCGAAGCTTATGTTCCTTCCGCCTGGCCGCCGGCGCCTGCCGCCGCTGGGCTGCCGTTTTTCTTAATATCTGTACGGTGCAAATTTTGGCGCCAGCTTTCAGGAATGTGCGCCCACTGGTTGGCGGTGAGCACCGGAACGGCGTCGCCATCCAAGAGCGGCATGTCCGTCTGGGGGCTGGCCGGAATCAGCAGCCACGCCCCGTGAAGGCGGCCATCCTGAACGGCCTGCGCAATGCGCGTGAGCATCACCACCTGACCATAACGCTTTAGCCAATTCAGGTTGTAGGCCAGAACGGTTTTTCCCGCGGCGTTGTCGGCCACCACCGCTTGTTCCACCTGTGGGATGACATTGCTGGCGATCAGGTGATTGAGATTATGCCAATCCTGGCTGGTCCGCTCGGCGGCGTCGGCATTGACCACGACGGTCCAATCTGCCCCAACCTCGTCGGCGGCGTTTCGAAGGCGCTCAAGAAAGACACGTTCCAAGTCCAGAGGGCGCGTGGCGAAGCGGTTCGCAAGTTCGTTAAAGGCGCCGTGGTAAAGGCCCAGCTTGACGGTCAGCGCTAAAAATGAGCCGTGCTTTTCTGCGTACCGCAGGCGCTCCTCAAAGGCTTTGGCCTCATCCACTTCGGGCGGCAGGTAGGCGGGACGAAAGTTGGGGGCTGGCGTGCCGGCGGTGCGGATTTCCGTGGAGTACCGGGGCAGGGTGCTGGAAGCGTCCGTGACGCTCAGCACGTTGCGCGCCGTGCTGACATACGCGCTGCCGCCGGGACGGTCGGCATTCCATATTAAATCCAACCCCGCGTCCGCGAGTAAATTATCAAGTGTGGGCCGCGCCGGCAGGGCGGCGGCGGCCGGGTAACGGCTGCTGACGCGCCCGGCAATTTGATCTGGCGTGAGGAACGCCACGCCCACCAGGCCGCCATGGGACAACCGAATGGCGCGGCCGGCATCCATGTTTCGGGGGTAAAGCTCCCGTTTGCTGGAGATGGCGGCATGTTGTGATGCGGCGGTTGCCAGACGAAGCAGACGGGCATCAGGCAGGGGTTGGGCTTCTGGCGGAACCGGCACTTCGCGCAGCATATCCAGGACGCGGACCGGCGGGACAAGCGGGTCTTCCCTGGCGATTTGATCCGCCCGTTGCCCCAGAGCCGCGGCATAATCCGCCAGGGACATATCCGTGGCAACAAGAGCGTTGCCCTCCACGCGGCGGACAATGAACTTGGGATCGTCGCGCAGAATTTCCGTTTCCACAGCGGCTCGTGTGACCACCAAGGCCAGCCGGCTGCGGCGAGGTTCATCTTCAATGCTGCCACGGGCTATTAATAAAGTCTCGCACAGTTCAGCGGCGGACATGACGCCGCCATTGGTTTCCAGCAAGGCAGCGATTTGGTCGCGCAGTGCGGTGATGACAGGATCCCTGCTCCAGCGGGCCTGGGCCTCGGTGAGAATTTCGCTGATGCGCCCGCGTGCAACGCCGGCCCGCAAAGCTGTGTCACCCTGGCTGGGCCAGAAAGATTCCGCACCCTGGTCCAAGCCCAGCAGTTGTTCAAAAGCCGTTGTTTCGGCGGGGGTGCGGCTCTGGGCTTTCACGCGAAGGATGCGCTGCACCAGCACGTCGATGCTCTCTTCACCCTTCGGAATTGGGCCGTCATAGGTGTAGGCGTCGTCCGTGGAAATGGTCGCGGTTTCGCTGACGGAATCGGAATTGGAACCGGAAGCGGAACTGGAACCGGCAACGGCGCCGGGGCCGAGGCGTTCGCGAAGCACCTTCACCGCTGCAAGAATTTGCTTGCGGGTTTTATTGCCAACTCCGCGCATGCGCGCCAGGCGCCGGCCCAAGACAAGTAGAAGGTCGCTGACTTTAACAACGTTGATGCGGTCGAGGGCGTCTACGGCGGCGGGACTCAGGCCCAGTTCGGCCACGTTGGTGTCGACGGTCGCGGCGGCAAGGAGGGCCGCGTTGTCTGGCTCGGCGCCTTCGCTGGTGACCGTGGGCGTTGCGGCGGCGGTGTTGAAGATATTTTGCCAGGCCTCAAGCATCTGGTGGGCGTTATCAAAACGCTCCCGTGGATTACGGCGCAACGCCTGGCGGAAGAACCCGGTGAACTGGTCGCGCAGGTCGGAATTAAAGCGGTCCGCGTCAATGGTTACTTCGGCTTCGATCATCGTGGGGTCGGTCTTGCCGTCATGCCATACGGGCATGGCGCCGGTGGCCATTTGGTAGAGCGTGACGGCTGCGGAAAAGCGCTCGGCCTGAAGGTCCCAGCGGGGCGGTTTGCGCAGCGGCAGGAATGGGTCGAGATAACCGGGAGTGCCAGCACGAATATTCTCCGGGCTGCAGCGCGACAGCGAGAAATCAAAAAGCACCAGATGCAACGCGTTGCCACGGCCCACGGCGGAAACCCCGATGTTGTCGGGCTTAATATCCCGGTGGGCGATGCCCGCGCGCTCCAGAACAACCACGGCTTCCAGCAAGTCTTCGCCGAAACGTTGGAGCAGATCAAGACTGAGGCGCCCCTCTTCGTTAAGACGCTTGCGCAGCGTCTTGTCTCCCGCCTGGTCCAGGAGAATCGCGGTGCGATCAGCAATCTCAATGATGTTGTGGCATTGCACAATCAAAGGGCTGTTGAGCTTTTTGAGGACTTCGCCCTCGTCTTTCACGCGATTGTTGTGGTCGGTATCCACGGCGATTTTGGCAACCACCTGCTTGCCATCTTTGCAAACAAGAAATGCCTTGGCCGTGGCGCCGGCGCCCAGGTGGCGCACCACCTCGTAGCCGCCGGGAAGAATGTCTCCGGGTTTGGCCAGGGTTGGGTCCGCCGGGGGCGCGTTTCGGGGGGCCGTGAGTTCATCTTCAACCTGATCAAGATATTCAATAAAGTCGTCGACACTGTCCAGGCGGTTGCTGACGTCCGGGTCTGTGCTGCACTGCACGAGCATGTCCAATGATTCTGGCGCCCCGTTGAGGACGGCGCTCACGCGCAGGCCACGATGCACGCGTAATATTTCCGCCAGCGAAAGCGTACTTTCCGCCGGCGCCTGACCGGTGAAAAGTTGATAACACACTGCGCCAAGCGAAAAGATGTCATGGTGCTCGCCCAAATTGTCGAGGTCGAGGATGGCTTCCGGCGCCATGAAAACCATGGTGGTTTCTTCGGCGAGCTTGTCGACGTGGATCGTGCCGGTGACTTCGTGGGTGACAGTGGTATCGCCAGTGGCGCCACGCCGGTAGCCAAGCTGCCAATTGGTGATCAGGGTCTGGGGATTGGCGCTTTCTGGATTAGCAATTAAGATGGTGCGGGGACTTAAGTTGCGGTGTACGACGTGCTTGCCGTGCGCGAAGCTGATGGTCTCGGCGATCTGCCGCATGAGGCTGAGGCGCAGGTCGTCGGTGATGTGCTCTTTGCGCTGGATGAGAAAGTGGTCAAGCCGCACCGCCTTGGGAAAATGCTGAAAGAAGATGGCCGGGCCCAGTTCATGGTTGGTAAATTCGAGTGCGCGAAGCACGCCGCGATGTTCAAGCGCCTGGAGCAGGCGGAATTCCCGTTCGGCGGCGCGTTGAATAACGAGCCGTTGATCGGCGTTGGTTTCTGTGCTTACGAGATATATTCGGACTCGACGCCATGTGTCTTGCAGTGAAATGTGCCTGGCCAGGAAATCCTGGTAGCCCGGCCCTTCATCAATAATGCCTTGCAACTGATAATCCCCGACGCGGCGGCTGCGTTGCGAAGGTTTAATGCCGATCTGTTCCAGGGCTCGGGCCACGGCTTTGGCGGTGGGCCGGTCAAACGTGCCGCGCGGTTGGGCGGACAGGCCCGGACATTCCCGGCGTTTGAGGGCGGCCATAATCCCCGGTTTGTCGGGCTGATCCCGCAGGCAGACATGAAAACTGGCATTTCCTAATAACTGTGATTGAAGACTTTCCGCGGAGCAGAAAATCAGGGGCTCAATAAAGGGCACACGGCAATGATCAAAAGCGCGTTGCCGCTGAAGCAACGAGGCAAGCTTTTTCGCTTTCTGATTGGCCGGAAACACAGGATTGTCCGTGACCTTGGAATGCCCATCGTTTTTCCAGGTCCAGGTGTGGGAATCGCCGCTGAGAATGCCCGGGTGGCTCTTAATTTCAACTAAAAAAAACCCCTGCGGCGTGAACACCAGCAGATCCACCTCGTTGACGCTGCCGTCATCGGCGATAAATTCAAAGTTCGACCACGCCCGGTACGGTTCATGGCTGGGGAATTGGTCCTGAATGTAGTCCAGCGCCTCCTTCTCCCAAGGAAAGGCGGAAGCGGTGATGGCGCTCCAATTTGGATGACCCGCGTCGTTCATTCGCGTTCCCGGTTGCGATTCAGGTGGCGGACATTCGTTTCCGCATTTTTTAGGCAAGAGAAGATTCTAACCGCAGATACAAGAATGGGACAGCGGGGCGTTGCATTGCGGAGCCGCGGCGGACGCCATGCGGCGCGAATTCGGGCGCTGCGGCCCGCGCATCGGCGACCGGGGGCGCAACGTCATGTGCATGCGAACGCGCACGGCATCGGAAATTTCAAACCAATGCCCAGAACTGTTAGCCGCCCGCGCCGGCCCATTGGGCCGCGACGGGCGCGTGGCGGCGGCACAATTCCGCGGCCCTGCGGGGCTGGCCGGCGCGCGGATGTGCCGTGGCGTGCAGGAATGTGGGGCGGCGCGCTGCCGACGGGGGTTGTATTATGTCGGGAAACCGCTACGCGCCCCCGCGCGTCTGCGGACGCGGCTAATCCTGGCCGCGGAATTTGTTGGCAACGAATGCGGGGTTTTGTGCGTTGATCCCGGCGCAAAATGCCGCATACCGCGCTGCCGGCCCCGGGGGCGGAACGTCATGTGCATACGCGCACGGCATCGGAAATTTCAAACCCGTGACCAGAACTGTTAGCCGCCCGCGCCGGCCCATTGGGCCGCGACGGGCGCGCTGCGCCGGCACAATTCCGCGGCGTTGCGGGGCCGCTGGCGCGCGGATGTGCCTTCGTGGGCGGAAATGTTG
>JAJZCU010000210.1 GCA_021828935.1 Planctomycetota bacterium
CCCAATGCCCGCCGAGGCGTACAGACTTGCTTTGGCGCCGCGATCGTAGGCCAATGACGTAACGCTGACTTCCACCACCAGCAAAATATCTGCCGGACGCAATTCGGCAAGCGGGATCGACCGCGGCGTGACGGCCAGGTCCGGTTCCGGATCTGAACTGCCTATTCGGATATTTGCCTGATTGCGAATGAGGAATGGGGGGCGAAATACCGCCCGCAGGGCGTCGTAGATGCGGCTTATCGCGTATACATGATCGTCGCTTTGTGGAGACATGCGCAGAATTACTCCGTCAATAAGTTCCACATGCTGGTCCTGAAAAAAGCCCAAATCCGCCATGCGGTAGTATTCTTCACGCGTAAAGCGACGGGGGATGATGGCCGCAGCGTGGACCTGCTCTGGCGGCGGCGACGGGTGAACAATTTCGGGCGGGGGCGCGGCCGGGGGCGCTGCTAATGTCGTCATCATGGCACCGAAAGAAAAATGTCGCGGGAACGTTCGCCGGCTCGCCCCCGCGTTCCCGCATCAATTAAACAAATCCGCCACGGCGATGGCGGCATTGGGCATGGCCAGGGGGCTGGCGTGGTCGGCTGGCGATAATGTAATAAGGCGGCCATAGCCGTGGCCGAATGGGGCGGCGGCGTCGGGCGCGGGCTCGCGGCGTATTTCCAGGCATTTGTTGATTAGGTTGACAATCCAATAGTCCCCAATGCCCGCCGAGGCGTACAGACTTGCTTTGGCGCCGCGATCGTAGGCCAATGACGTAACGCTGACTTCCACCACCAGCAAAATATCTGCCGGACGCAATTCGGCAAGCGGGATCGACCGCGGCACAACCGCGAAGTCTGGTTCCGGATCGGAATTTCCCACGCGAAGGTTCGCTTGGTTGCGGATCAAATAGCCCGGCCCGAACGCGCGGTGTAGTGCCATGAAAACGCCGGAGACCGCGTGTACGTGATCTTCGCTTTGTGGAGACATGCGCAGAATTACTCCGTCAATACGTTCCACATGCTGGTCCTGAAAAAAGCCCACATCCGCCATGCGGTAGTATTCTTCGCGCGTAAAGCGACGGGGCATGATGGCCGCAGCGTGGACCTGCTCTGGCGGCGGCGACGGGTGAACAATTTTGGTCGGGGGCGCGGTCGGGGGCGCTGCTAATGTCGTCATCATGGCACCGAAAGAAAGTATACACGGGTATCCCCGCGACGCCAAAATGAACGGCGCGCGATAGCTCCGCCCTTCAGCCGGGCCTAATACCGCTTGAACGTTCTAAGCCAGCGCCGGTTGAGCCTGGCCAGATGATCGCCAAAGCACCGCTGGAAGAACGCCAGTTGCCGTTTCGGAGGAATGATTCGCCCGGGAATTTGCCGACGGTACAACAGCAGCAGCTTTTCCAGGCTGCGGCGGTCATGGCCGTAGAAATAATAAAATAATGCCCAGCTTTCCCCATAATAAGTGGAAAGCGTGGCGATGGTCACATGGGCGCCGGGCTGCCGGGAAATCAGGGTCTTTAACGGTATCATCTGGTGGGAATTGCGGGCCTTCAAAAAGACGGCAAGCCGTCCGCGATTAATCCGCGCCGGCGAATCGGTTTCTTCAAAGCTGGTGGCCAGCCCTTCGCTGAGCCAGAACGGGTAATCCACGCCGCGTTTCTGAATACCGGAATTAAATGACAGCTCATGGCAGGCCTCGTGAATGGTCTTGGCGCGGTTGATGCGTTGCAGGGCGAAATGGGCATAGTTATTAATGAACAGCAGCTTGCGGGCCGTGGCGCTGCGCTGCCGGGCCAGGGCCGCCGCCAAATCCGGTTCACGGTTCAGCGTGGCCGAGCGCTCGCGCCGGGCCAGCGTACGCAACGATTTGCGCAGTTGGCGGTCGAGTTTGTCCACGGCCATTGCGGACCGGCCGGTGGAATCATCATAGAACGCCACCCGGTTGGTGCGTTGACTGTAATAGCCGGCGGCCCAGGCCATGTCGGCGTGGTCCACGTTGCGGGCATAGGAAAGAAAATTTTTACGTTGTTTAAAAAGCAACACCAGAAGACGGTGGGGAAGCGGTCGGGCATGGATGAGTCGCAGGTTAAAATAATCGTAAAAGCTGGCATGAGCCTCCTGCAGGTACGTCATGCGCTGCGATGCGAACAACGGGGTGGTGTCGTAGATTTCAATAAAATTGCGGCCCTGGCGCACATGAAACGGATGATGAAAGTCGCGGGCGAGCTGCCTTTGGAGGCTCCGGGCCGCGCTCAGGGCGGGGTGGGGGCGTTGCGGCTCCGCGGCCCGTCCGTGGCCGCCTCCGCCGCGCGTAGCGGCGCCCAGCGCCACCGACGACATTGCCGCCACGCCGATCATCCCCAGCCGTGCCACAGCCGCTTTCCGCGGAACGGTCCTGCTCATCTATAAACTCCATGTCGCTGCTTCTTCGGCCAAACAACTTTGCCGGCCCATATTACTATACCGCGCCAACGACCGCCCTGGCGCTCCTGGACTTCGGGCCGTGGCTGCGTCTACAAATTGGGAACCATTTGTCGCTACCATGCGTTTGCGCTAGAGTTGGCAGTATTCATGGCGGCGTCCAAGGGATAGCCATTCTTTTGCAGGAAGCGTTTATGCAGCGGTATCGAGTGCTGGCGGTCGAAGATGATCCCGGTAACAAAAAGGTGCTGGCCAACATCTTTCGCCTCAGCGGCTGCATTGACGGCACGTTTGAGGAAAACGGCGAGGCGATTCTTGATATTATCCGCAGCAATGGCGCCGACCTGGTGCTCATGGACATCACGCTGACCAACAGCACCTTGCGCGGCGATCCCGTCGACGGCCTGGAACTTACCCGGCAGATCAAGGCCCTGGCGGCTGAGAAAAAGGTGCCGGTGGTATTATTAACCGCGCACTGCCTGCGGGGCGATGCCGACCGCTTCTTAAACGCCAGCGGTGCTGACGCCTACATCGCCAAACCATTGCAAGACATTGAAGGATTTATTGTTTGGCTGACGCTGACGGTGGAAGAATTCCGCGCCCGTGGCGCGGAGACTGAACAGCCGACGGAAGCGCTGGCGCGGTAAGTCCCCGCCAACCCTTGTACTGGGCGGCCCGCGTGTGACCCGTTTATTTCTCGGAATCACTGCGCCGCAGGGGGAAAAAAAAACGCGGAGGCGCGGAGACCGCCGAGAACGAACGGAGAAGGGCCAGGGGCGGATGCGAGTGCAGCGCTCAACGAATTCGTGCCGGACGGACGGCCGCCATCCGCGGATGCGTTCATCGCGCGCCTAGATTCCACGCCCATGGGGCCGGCGCGGGCGGCTAACAGTTATGGTCACTGGTTTGGAATTTTTGATGGCATGCGCCATCGCATGCACATTACGTTTCGCCGCCGCCCTTATGCCATTGCCTCTTCCAATTGGTCGGCATAGGGCGCGGGCGTGAACGCGGGGGCGGGCGCGGGGCGGCTGATACGACGATTTGGCCCCAGCGGCAGCACATGGGTTTCACCAAACAATTGACGCAGCGCGGTCAAACTTTCCTGTGAATTCGCCATGGCGCCAACTTGCACCTGCACGCGCACGGGGGTGGAAAGCCCCAGGTCGTTCAATTCAACTTTCACGGGTATCTGGCCGCGATGCGTCGCGAATACGCTTGACAATTTATCCACCATGCCGTCATCCATGGCCACGCTGCTGCTTTGCACCACCACTTCACGTGTGAGCCGGGCCTGGGCCTGTGGCAGCGTAAATACTTCCGTGGCCTTAAAACATGGTTCTTCACGGGTGCGGTCCACGCGGCCGCGCAGCAATATCACGGCGTCCTGTTTCAGGAGCGCCTGATATTTTTGATATTCATTGGCGTACAGCACGGCTTCGATGGTTCCGGATAAATCTTCCATTAACAAAATGGCCCATTTGCTGCCGGCGTTGGCGCCCGTTTTGGCCATCATCATGCGTATTTTGGAAACCAGGCCGCCCATGATGCCTTCCTGTTTGTCCGCCGCGGCGCGCAGTTGCCGGGTGTCCAGCGTGACAAAACTTTCCATTTCCGTTTGCACTTCGCGCAGCGGGTGGCTGGTGACATAAAAGCCCAGCACCGATTTCTCCGCGGCCATTTTGTCAGCCTTGTTCCATTCCGGAATCGCCGGCACCTTCATTTCCACCGCCGGCATCGCCGCGCCACCGCCGCCGCCGAACAGGCTTTCCTGCCCCTGTCGTGCGGCTTCCTGGGCTGCGGCGCCAATCTGCATGGCCTTCTCCGCCGCCGCGCTGGTGGCGGCGCGGTTGTCGTGCAGGCTGTCAAAGGCGCCGCATTTTATTAATGCTTCAATGACGCTCTTGTTCACCACGCGCAGGTCCACGCGCTCGCAGAAATCATAAATGCTTTTAAATGGCTTTTGGGCCGCCGCAGTGTTGGGCGAAGCATCGGCGCCGCTGCCTGCGCGCGCCGCAATAATTGCCTGCACGGCCTTTTCGCCCACCTGCTTCACGGCGCCCAAACCAAAGCGAATCGTCTGGCCCACCACGCCAAAATCCGCCACGCTTAAGTTAATATCCGGCGGCAGAATCGCAATGCCCACCTGCCCGTCCGGCCGCTTGATAAACCGGCAATCGTCTATGTATTCCACCACCTTGGACTGATCAATCATTTCAAACGTCAGCAGGGCGGCCATGTATTGCAGCGGGAAATACGTCTTGAGGTATGCGGTTTGAAACGCCACGATGGCGTAACGCGTGCTGTGACTCTTGTTAAAGCCGTATTTGCCAAATTCTTCAATTAATGCGAACAATTGTTCGGCTTGTTTGGCCTCAATGCCGTTGGCGCCGGCGCCCTTGATAAAATTTTGCTTCTCCGCGGCGATCGTCTCCGTGTTCTTTTTGCTGATGGCCTTGATAATTTTATAGGCCTTGGCCAGCGGAATATTGCCCAACTGGTTGAATATCCGCATCACCTGTTCCTGGTACACCATGATGCCGTAGGTTTCTTCCAGAATTTTGTCCATCAG
>JAJZCU010000001.1 GCA_021828935.1 Planctomycetota bacterium
GATCAAAACGACAATGATCAATGATCAATAGGGAGTTTTGCGCGCCCACCGTTATTTGGTGTGAAATTTCATGCCCCATTCGCCGCAGTTGCAGGCGCGCGTGGTCGCCGGTTGGCGGGATTGGGACCGTGCAAGGGAGCGCGGGCGGTGCGCCCGCCGTTGCCCGCACGCGGCCCTGCGGGGCCGAAATCAATGATCAAAACGACAATGATCAATGATCAATAGGGAGGTTTGCGCGCCCACCGTTATTTGCCATGAAAGTCCATGCCCAATGACTTTCGTCGGGCTGGAAGCCCAACCCCCATGTAGGGGGTGGCCACATGGGGGGTGGCCATCTTGGCCGCCGTATCATACGCAGACGCGCGGGCCCCGGGCGCGAAGAAAATTTCCAGGCGTCACACACGCGTCCATCGGCCAGGGCCGCGACGATATGGTGGCGGCAACGAATGTGGACGCGGCACACGGAAATCGGTTCACGCGCACGGCGTACGATGGCGCCGGTTAACAAATTATAAATCGAATTGCGGGCGGGGCCCAGACCCCGGCCAAGGCCGGGGCTATATAGCCACCGGCTTGCCGGTGGTGGCGGCAACGAATGTGGATGCGGCACACGGAAATCGGTTCACGCGCACGGCGTACGATGGCGCCGGTTAACAAATTATAAATCGAATTGCGGGCGGGGCCCAAACCCCGGCCAAGGCCGGGGCTATATAGCCGCCGGCTTGCCGGTGGTGGCGGCAACGCATGCGAACGTGACGCACGAATTGGTGATGTCCGCGGCGGGTGGCGCGGCCGGTGGACCAATCGCGGATCGATCGGGGCGGCGGCCAAACCCGGCGGGCGCCGCGTTCTGCACATCCACCCCCCCACGCACATCCGCGCGCCGGCGGCGCCGCCACGCCGGGGAATTGTGCCGCCGCCACGCGCCCGTCGCGGCCCAATGGGCCGGCGCGGGCGGCGGAAAATCAATGATCAGAACGACAATGATCAATGATCAAAAACCGGGCCTCCGCGCGCACCGTTGTTTGGTACTAAATTTCATGCCCGATTAGCGGGCGCGGTGTGGCAATTTTTTCGGGGGCGCGTGAAGTCCACGCGGTCGTGGGCGGCGCGGTGTGCGGCATTTCGCGCTGGGGCCAACGCCCAAAACCCCGCATTCGTTGCGACCAAATCCAACGCCCACTATTAGCCGCGCCCGCGGACGCGCGGCGCGGAATGATTTCACGGCGGCCACATGCGTAATTCAGATTGATTTTGATAGCTGCACCGCAAGACGCCGGGCTGGAAGCCCACCCCCCACCATTCCCGGCTTTTCCTGTACCGCTCGCCGCGGTTTTTCATCGGCCATGCATGCTGATCGCTAAACGCAGCTTGTCATTGGGCGCCGGGCCGCCCGTATTAATGTTGGGCAGCAAATTGTCGCGCTGCCAGGGATTAAGGAATTCATCATGAACGCTTCCACGCATCACGTCATCTCCGCCCGCCGTGTTGTCCTGCCGCTTCTGCTGGCTGCGGGTACTTTGGCTCTGGGCGGCTGCAGCAGCAAGAAGCAGGCGGCGAATTCCGGCAACGGCACGAACAGTGCCCAGGTGGCCACGCTGCAGGGCCAGAACAACCAGTTGCAGACGGAACTGAGCAATTCGCAGACGCTGCTGAGCCAGGAGAAGGCCAGCGTGGCGCAGATGCAGGGCGAAACGGCGCAGATGCGTCAGCAGGTGCAGGCGGCCCAGCAGCAGGTGCAGGCCACGCAGGAACAACTTGCCGCCGCCCGCAAGCAGTTGTCGCTGGCCCAGAAGCGGAGCCAGGCGCAGACGGCCTCGTCGTATCGTTGGTTCGAGCTTATCGGCTTGGCCGGGATTTTCGCGGCCTTTGGCGCGGCCGTCATGGGCCTCCGCACCAAGCGCGCCTGGCACAGCCAGCACGGCAATGGCGGCGGCGGGGCATCCGGCAACACGGCGCCGACTGTGCCCACATCGCCCGCCGCGCCCAGCCCCGAACCTTCCACTGCCGACGCCGGCGTGAATGGCGTGTATCGACCAGGCGCCGTCGGCGGCTGGCGCAATGCCCAGGACCAAGCTAACAAAAGGATGCAATCATGAACACGCAGCCGAACAACAATTCCACCCCGGCGCCGCAGACCCAGAACGGCCTTGAAACCACGAACCGCAAGGACGCCCAACTGGCCACGCGCCGCAGCGCTGTCGGCGGGCTGTTGACGCTGCACCGCCGCCCGCTGCCCGCGCCTCGCGTTGCGGCTGAACTGCCGGAGCTTTCGGCATTCGCGCAGGTGGCCGAGATGCTGCGTTACAATCTGCATGCATGTGAATATGCCATCTCGCCGGATGGTTCGTTGCGCGCCTGGATCGGGCTGCTGCTGGTCGTGGGCATTGTGGTCGCGGCGCCATGCATCGGGCTGGCCCTGATCCTTGGCATCTTGCTGGTGGTGGCGACCCTGCTGGGCATCCCGCTGGCTGCGGCCACCGCCAAAATTTGCGCCACGCTGGCCACTGCGTTCCATTCGCTGGCGGCGGCGGCGGCCAGTCTGCTTGCCGCGGTCGGCATGTTCATCCAGGTCGGCGGCGAAATCGTCGGCGTGGTGATGCTGGTGCTCATGGCGTTTTTCGTGATCCGTGCGTTCCACCGCGCCAAAAACAGCGGGGGTGATGCCATGGACGACGGTCAGCACGTAAGGTACGTGGAATCAGAATCGCGGTGAGGGCGCCAGAAGTTTGCCGAGGGCGGGTTTAGTCTCGGCCCCGCGCGGCGTCTTCCGCGTCTTCTTCCCCGCTTGGCGAAAGCCGCGCCCTGCCAGTACAATTTTCCCATGGAAAGTATCGCCTATCAGCAGTGTATCAATCCCGGATGTGCCGCCACGTTTGATGTGACCCAGACCTTAACCGCGTGTACGCACTGCGGCGAGTTGCTGGATATTCAATATGTCTGGGAGAAGGCGGCGGTTCCCAAGAGCCTTAAAGACTTTGAAAAACGCTGGAATAATCGGCGGTTTCCGCTGGACCATTCCGGGGTGTGGCGGTTTCGGGAACTTTTGCCATTCGCCGCGGACGCCATGATTTGCACCACCGGCGAAGGCCAGACATTTCTGCAGAACGCGGTTTGCCTGGGGCGCGAAATTGGCATGTGGCCGGGGCAACTTTATCTGCAATATGAAGGCATGAATCCGTCCGGCAGCTTTAAAGACAACGGCATGACGGCGGCGTTTACGCATGCCCGCATTGTGGGCGCGCGGCGCGTGGCCTGCGCCAGCACGGGCAACACGTCGGCCTCATTGGCGCTGTACGCGGCGATGAACGGGTTCCAGGGCATTGTATTTATTGGCAGCGGGAAAATTGCGTTTGGTAAATTATCCCAGGCCCTGGATTACGGCGCCCGCACCCTGCAAATTGAAGGCGATTTTGACGCCTGCCTGCGCCGCGTGCGGCAGGTCAGTGGCCAACTGGGCCTATATCTTATGAACAGCGTGAACCCATTTCGGCTGGAGGGGCAAAAAACCATTATGTACCGCGTGCTGGAGGCCCTTTCCTGGCATGTGCCTGATTGGATCATTGTGCCGGGGGGAAATCTGGGCAATTGCTCCGCATTTGGCAAGGCCTTTGATGAATTGCACAAGCTGGGCCTCATCAAGCGCATTCCGCAGCTGGCCATTATTAACGCCGCCGGCGCCAACACGCTTTTTACCTTGGTAGAAAAAGGGCTCACCTGGAATGATGGGCGGGTTGATTCATCCGCGGTCAACGGCCTGTATGCGGCGATGGATGAAAGCCAGTACCACCCCCACACCATTGCATCCGCCATTGAAATTTCCCGGCCGGTGAATTTGAAAAAGGCCCTGCGGGCGCTGAATGTTATGAAGGGCATCGTGGCGGAAGTCACGGATGAAGCGATTCTGGAATCCAAGGCCCTCATTGGCCGGTATGGCTTTGGCTGCGAACCGGCCAGTGCGGCGGCGGTGGCGGGATTGCGGCAGCTTTTGGCCGGCGGCGTGATTGGCCGAAACGAACGCGTGGTGTGCATCCTCACGGGCAACGGGTTAAAAGATCCTGATAGCACGGTTTATTATCATACGGGCATCAAAACCAAAGACGCCAAGGCGCCCAAGCCCGAAGCGGTGTGGGGAAAGCTGGCCAATACGCCCGTGCCGGTGGCGGACGATCTTCAGGCCATTGTTGCGGCCCTGGGGCTGCGGGAAGACACGCTTGAAAAAAGCGTGCCAACGGGGTATGTGCCCACAGGTCGAGATCTGCCATTTGTTGAATATTAAAATACGGGCCTTGGCGCCCCGCCGCCCCGGTGCGCCCTGATGGCGGGCCGGCGCCGCACAGGCCCGACGAGATGAACCCGCACCTCGCGCGGTTTCGCTGCCTACGATAAGTCTGGCCGGATTCGGAGACATCTTTTGATCAACGACAACAATTCTTCACAACGCAACGCCAGGCGCTGGGCCGTGCCGTTCGCGGTGGGCGCATTGGCCATGGGATTCTGCGCGGGCGGCGCCATGGCACGCGTATCGCGTTTTGACAGAAAGGTGGCGGCGTCGATTAAAAAAGGGGTGGGCTTTCTGTTGCGGCGCGAACGCCATGGCCGGTGGGCGGACAACATCACCGCCGGTCCGGGCCCCATTGTTTTCAATAAGGGCGAAACATGTCTGGTGATGGATGCGCTTCTGAGCGTGTCGCAAAGCACCAACGACACGCGCCTGGCCTTAAGCGCCGGCCCCATGAAACAAGGCATCGCCCAACTTCTGAGAATTCACCCGACCAACACGTATACCGCGGCGTTTCAGGCCACCGCCGCCGCGCTGCTGCCGCTCAAGCCACCGGTGCTGCGCGTGCTGGGCGCTGATCTGAAATATCTGATGGATTCAGTGCATCGCAATGGCGCCTACACCTACGCGTGGAAACGCAAGGATGGCATAAACCCCAAGCCCGGGCACTGGGACAATTCTAATACGCAATACGGCGTGCTGGGCATGTGGGCCATCAAAGACACCGGCAAATTTAATGTGCCGCGCGGATACTGGGCGCGGCTGGCCCGCCACTTTCGCAGCACGCAACAGCCCGATGGCGCCTGGTTTTATGAGATGCTCAAAAGAAATCCGCACTGGGCCCAGCACCTCAACACCATGCCGCAGGCGGGCCTGGCCAGCATGTATCTGGCGGATGAATATCTTGACAATTCGGTGCGGCTTGTGCCCTTTCCAGACAAGACCATCAAGCGCGCCCTGACCTTTGTCATCGGGCATTTCAACCCGCATAACAACCTTTATGGCCTGTACGGGGATGAACGCGTGGGCCTGTACAGCGGTTTGAAATTCTTCGGCAAGACGAACTGGTACAAGGCCGCCGGCGCCGCCATCATGCGCAACCAGCAGGGCAATGGCGAATTTGGCAATCATTTCTTTCATGCCAGCGGCGTGGTGCGCACCGCGTATGGTCTGCTGTTTTTGGCCCGCGGCGGCGTGCCGGTGGTGTTTAACAAGTTACAGTACAAGGGGCCGTGGGATGCCCGCCCGCGGGATGACGCCAATGTCACCGAATGGCTTTCCAAAACCTATGAAACGCCCCTGAAGTGGCAGGTGGTTAATACCAAAGTTTCCTATCAATCTTGGCTGGATGCGCCGATTCTGCTGATCACCGGCCACGCGGGCAACGGGTTCAATGGTTTTGATGGGGCCACCATCGCCAAACTGCGAAAATTCATCGACGCCGGCGGCATGGTCTTTTCGACCAGCGATGGCGGGCTGCCGCAGTGGAATTTGTTAATGAAGCGGGCGGCGGAACAGATTGTTCACAAAAAGTACCCGTGGAAAACACTGGCCAAAAGCAACCTCTTGTACCACATGCAGAGTCTGCCGCTGACCCATGGCCGCCTGCAGGGCGTTTCCAACGGCGTGCGGCTGCTGTGGGTGAATTCGCCGGTGGATTTGGGCGCGGTGTGGCAGCGCGATAACGTGCATATTATCCCGGCCTGGCGAACCGCCGCCAACTTGTTCTTTTATGCCACCAGCAAATCCAGCTTTGCCCGGAAATTTCCGGACCTGCATGTGCCGCGCGGAAAGAAAACCATCCGCAACTTAAACGTGGTTCAAATACGCTACAAAGGCAACTGGAACCCGGAGCCCGGCGCGTGGCCACGCATGGCAAAGTTGGAAGCATGGAAAGCGCAGACGGCTGTTAAGCTTTCCACAAACAAAATCTCCGGCCTGAACGCAGGCCAAACACCGCTGGCGGTAATCACCGGCACGGCAGCGCTGTCGGTCTCCGCGGCGCAACGCAAGGCCCTGCGTGACTATATGAACTCCGGCGGCTTGTTATTCGCGGACTCCGCCGGCGGAAAAGCCGCATTTACTGACAGTTTTCTGACGCTGGCGCGCCAACTGTATCCCAGCCACGCCCTGCAACATGTACCCCCCGACAGCAGTTTATACACCGGAAAGAACGCCGGCGGCGCCAACGCCCTTCCCGTGCGGTATCGCAAGTTTTTTACCATCACCAACGGCCTGCACCCCAAGCCGCGCCTTCTGGGCGTTAAAGTGAAAGGCAAATGGGTCTTAATATTTTCACAGGATGACGTCACCAGCGGCTATTTGGGCACGCACCAATGGGGCAATGTGGGCTACGCGCCGAAATCAGCGCAGGCCCTTGGCCGAAATATTATTGCGTATAAGCTCGCGCACCATTGAGGGGGCAAAGGGGGACCATTGGGGGGTGGGCTTTCAGTCTGGCGTAGTCATGTCAATGTAACGATTTGATGCGCAAAATAACAGGCGTGCGATCCGGGGGCCAGGACGGCCACCACCCATTTGTTCCTCGCCGTCTCAAGCCCCACCATTAATGGTGGGGCTGGTGCGCGAATGGTGGGCCGGTGCGCGGTTTCTTTGGTCTTCCTCGGCGGCTGGGAATCTATGGGCACGCCCGTCCACATACCGGTTCCCCTAAATACCCCAAATTAACATTCGCGGAGCGTTTCAGACCTATGCCAGCTATTTACACGCCATTGCCCTTATTCTCAGACTTTGCACTTGCTATTTTCACCATCAAACTTCTACACTGACCTAACGTTGTTTTCAAACCGCGCTCTATTGAACGTCACGGGTTCCGTGGCGCCTAGCCGCCGCAGTGCGTTTTTTAACGGGCTACACAAGCCGGTCGATTTATGAGTGGCTTCATGAACATCGGCTTTTGGCTGTTAAATGCCGACGCACAGCCGAGCGGAGTTTGCGTCAAAAAAGTTTGACTCCCAGCGCAAAATTTGCTTGGTTCCGCCGACGTTGGAACGCGACTTAACTGTCTCGCGTTTATGCCGATAACAATTATTGGCCTTTTGTATGCGGAGGTTCTCCCGGCGTCCGCGTGTTTTTCACTCGCCACTAAACCAGGTGCAGCATGCCCCCAGCCCTGCAATTTTCTCCTGTTGACAACACGATTGCCTACCAGCAGGCCCTTAACAGCTTGAATCAGGCCATTGCTGAAAAAACCAACAGTGAGCAGCTCGTGGCGGAGATGATGCGCCTGTGCGGAAGCACGCTCAACGCGGCCGGCGGCGCGGTGTGGGTGACCGAAGCCGCCGACCAGCCGCAGATGATTTTGGAAAACAACATGGCCAACCTGGGCCTGGTGCAGGATAAAGTTCCGCTGCCGGGTTTGTTGGTGGCGGTGCGCCGCACTGCCCGCGAAGGCCGACCGCTGATCGTGCCGCCGTTCGTGGTCGATCAGGATGCCGACGGTATGCCGCTGAACCCGTCCTCCAGCGAATTGTTGTATCTTCCCATGAAACTCGGCGGCCGGGTGGCAATGGTGTTGTGCATGGCCGTTGGCGCCACTGCGGATACCGGACTGCATCGTGCGCAGATCGGCTTTTTGCAACGCATGGTGGCCTCGGTTGAAACAGCGTTTACCGAACGCCACATCAACATGATAGAGCAGGATCGTGGGCTCAACACGCGCATCGTACAGTTTGCCGAACAGGTTCACCGCAATTTATTCCTAAGCCAGGTGGCGGTGGACATAGCCAACCTGGTGCGCGACATGGTATCCGCCGAACGCGTGACCGTGGAACTGTACCCGCACATGCGGCGGAAGATCGCCGCGGTTTCCAATGTGGACGAGGTGAACCGCCGGGCGGCGCTGTTCCAGGCCCAGCGGCTGGTGCTTGATTACGTGCGCGACCGGGCGGTGGCGGTGGTGCTGGATCGTGCCGCCGCGGAGCAGTTGGTCAGCGATCCGCAGATGCAGGACGCGGCCGTGGCCTATTTTGCCGCCAGCGATTTTAACGCCTTTGTAGCGGCGCCTATTAAGAATGATGATGAAGTGCTGGGCGTGGTGCTGGCCGAATACCATGACGTGCAGGCCGCACAAGACAACACCCGCCTGCTGGGCGATTTGGCCCGCATGTGTACTTCCAGCGTGAACAATGCGGTTGAATATGAAGCGATTCCACTGCGCCGGGTGTTGTTTGGCGTGAGCCAGCTCTGGCGCAAGCCGTCCGCGAAAAAGAATACGATTATCGGCACAGTGGCCGGAACGCTGGCCATTTTGTTTGTCGTGACCTGCCTGATTCCATTCCAATTTGCTGTTAAGGCCGATTGCCGTTTGGAACCGGCCGCGCAGTTTGACATTGCCTCGCCCATGCGTGGGCGCATTATTAAGGTTCCCGTTCAGGCGGGGGAACATGTGCATCCCGGCCAGCCGCTGGTGCAGTTTGACACCACGCGTCTGCGGGTGGAACTGGCCGAGCAGCAACGGAAATATCAGGAATTGCGGGTTAAATTAAAGGCGATGCAGCAAAGCGGGCACATGTCCAAAATTGCCGAAGCCCAGGCCCAAACCAGGGAAGTGCAAAAACAGGTGGGCTTATTGCAGCACGAACTTCGGCAGGCCACGGTGCGCAGCCCCATTGAGGGCACCGTGCTGACGGAACATGTGCAGCAATTGCGTTGGGCCTCGAAAAAGCCGGGCGCCCCGCTGCTGAATGTGGCCAGTTTTAACGACTGGCTGCTGGAAGTTGATGTGCCGGAATCGGACGTGGCGTTGGTGCATGACGCCTTGGCCAAGGCGGCCAACACGGCCAAAGCGCACCATCTGCCGGACTTGGGCGTGAAGGTTCAATACATTTTATATCCGTGGCCGGGCCGCATCTTCACCACCCATGCGGCGGGCACATCATTAATTTTGCCGGCGTCGGCCGAGGCCCATCATGCCAATGTCTTTCGTTTGCGCATCCCGGTGAAGCGTTCAGAACTGCCGCCGGGCATATCACTGGACCGCGTAACCGGGCGCGTAAAAATTGATGTCGGCCACGCGACGCTGATGCATCAGTGGACGCGCGGACTGGTGCGGTTGCTGCGCATGACCCTGTTTTTCTAACCCGCGTGGCGCGGCTATTGGCGGTGAATCGGCGGCGGCGACTGGCAGTAAAATCATCAGGAATTCAGCATGGCAAAAGACCCCCAGAAAAAGAAGCTGTTTCGCGTGGCGGTGGGCGCCCAGCCGGCGGACCGGGCGATAAGTACCCTGCGGCCGGACCTCAGGATTTCGCCCCAGTTGTTTTATGGCAAACTGTGCTTTGTTATTAAAGACCCGGTGACGTTGCGCTACTTCCGCCTGCAGCCGGTGGAACATTTTTTAACGCAGCAGATGGACGGCAAACGCACCGCGCGGGATTTGCTGGGGCTGTTGCAACAGCAGTTTCCGGAAAGCCCCCTGACCGTGCAGGATGTGCTGCGCTTCGTGGGCATGCTGCATGAATCGCATCTGCTGGTGGGCGAGGGCGTGGCGCACAGCGAATGGCTGGGCGCGCAAAGCGGCAAATCCCGCCGCCGCCGCTGGATACAAATGGCCCAGAATTTCCTGTTCTTCCGCATGCCCCTGTTCAATCCGGACCGGCTGCTCACGCACTTGGACGCCCTGGTGGGCAACCTGATATTTCGCCCGTTTACCATCATCATGTCCGGCATTTTATTAATAGCGGCCATCGTGGGCCTGCTGGGCCATACGGACAAACTTTTCCACACCCCGTACAGCCTTTTGAGCTGGCAGAATCTGCTGGTGCTGTACTGCGTGTTTATTGTCACCAAGGTGTTTCACGAATTCGGCCACGGCATGACCACCAAGCACTTTGGCGGGGAAGTGTCGCAGATGGGCGTGATCGTGATGGTCTTTACCCCCAGCTTTTACTGCGATACCAGCGACGCCTGGATGATACCATCCCGCGCAGCGCGTTTGTGGATTAATTCCGGCGGGGTATTGGTTGAATTGGTGCTGGCATCGCTGGCCACGTTTGTGTGGATTGCCACCCGTTCGCACAGCATTGTCAACCAGATTTCATTAAATATCATGATTTCCTGCAGCGTGGCCACGTTGTTCTTTAATGGCAATCCGCTGATGCGTTATGACGGCTACTACTTTCTGGCCGATCTTTTGGAAATTCCCAACTTAATGACCAAAGGCCGGGAATTCCTGAAATATTATATCCAAAAATATGTCCTGAACCTCAAGCCGGATCTCCCGCCTGATTCCGACCGCCTGGTGCCGCTGGCCATTTACACTGTAGCCAGTACGGCCTACCGCTGGCTGGTGATGTTCGCGATCATCATGGTGCTGTACGTATTTTTCAACCACTATGGCGTGGCGTTCATTGGGGTGCTGCTGGCGGCGGGATATATTTTTCTGTCGGTGCTTTTGCCGCTGATCAAGGCCTGCCGTTTCTTATGGAAACAGCGGTGGGATGTGGGCAAGCGTGTACGCTGGGTGGGCGGCGCGGCGCTGGCGGGCGTGGCGTTGCTGGTGGGCGTGGCGTTCATTCCGTGGCACATGACCATTCGGGAACCCCTGGTGGTGCTGGCGCGCGAAGACCAGCCCGTGTTTGTGCAATCTCCGGGCTACGTGCTGCGCGTGTACAAAGATGTCGGGCAGTATGTGAAGAAAGGCGGCCGGATCGTCAAATTGGTGGACCGCGGGCTGGAAGGCCGGCTGGACAAGGCTCAAGCCATGGCCCAGGAGTTGCAAATAAAATCCGCCCAGGCCATGGCCAAAAATAATTCCGTGGCCATGAAAATGCTCGATGAGGAACTTAACGCCTATGACCGGCAGATAAAATTGTTAAAGCAACGCGAACGCGACCTGGTCATCCGGGCGCCCATCAGCGGGGTGATTATCCGCCGGTCATCGCTACGGCACATTGTTGGGAATTATGTGGTTCCCAGCACGCAGCTGTGCAATGTCATGAATCCGCACGACATGCAGGCCCGCGTCTCGCTGCCGCAGCAGTTGGCGGCCATGGTGCATCCGGGCATGCCAGTGACCATGCGGCTGTGGGCCCAGGCCTCGCACGCCCTGCGCTTCCATGTGAATCGCGTGAGTTCCACGCTCAGCGATCAACTGCTGCACCCCGCGCTGGCCAGCAGCGACAAGGGCGACCTTGCGGTACGCGCCGGCCGGCATGGCGGCATGCGAACATTGGATCGGCGCAGCACCGTGATTATTAATTTAGGCAATTCCACACGCGGCGAATTCTTGGCCGACGGCATGACCGGCCGCGCTGAAATCACGGTGGAAAAAACGACCGTCATCGGCCGCGTATGGCGGCTGTTTTTGGACACCACCACGCCGGATCTGCGGTTGTGAGCGGTCGGCATCGCAGGCCTCGTGTAGAGAATAAAAGCCTCGTTCCGCAAAGTAAGCGTTTGGGCAGCGCTGATGATCCGAACCCCGCCCCCGCTTACGCTGGTTACAAGGCAAGATGCTTCGCAGCCGCATGCGTATCCAGCCATGAAGGCGTTCGAAGGTCCATTTGTGGGCGTGTTGGAAGTAGACAGACCAGCCCTTGGTACTGCGGTTCACGTCCGACGGCGCGACCCGATTCCGTCGCGTCTGTCGCCCGCCGCTTGCGAAATTAGCGCTTAACCCTACAATAAGCAATGCGCTGATGGGCCCGCCGTCAGCAATACAGGAGATCGTAGCTCAGCTGGTAGAGCAACAGACTTTTAATCTGTGGGTCCTGGGTTCGAGCCCCAGCGATCTCAATAATACACGCCCAAAAAATGCTAGGAACACCGGGTTGCACGACGCAGTAAATGCGTCTGTTCCGCTGGAATCATTGACTGAATAAACGATTGAATGAGGAACCACCATGCAGAAAACGATTCGCGGCAAGGCCTTTGTCTTAGCCGACAACATTGACACCGACCAGATCATTCCCGCGAAGTATTTAAGCTACAACCCGTCCGATCCGGCGGAGCGCAAATTTTTTGGCATGTACGCCATGGACAGCGTGCCGGCTGGGCAATCGGGCCTGCCTGCGGGCAACATACGCTTCGTGCGGCCCAATGAATTTAAGAGCGATTACTCGATTGTCATCGGCGGCGAAAATTTTGGCTGCGGCAGTTCACGCGAACATGCCCCGCTGGCGCTGGCGGAGGCCGGCGTGCAAGCCGTTATCGCCCAGTTTTACGCCCGCATTTTTTACCGCAACTGCGTGAACGGCGGTTATCTTGTACCGTTTGAATCCACCGCGAGACTGGTGGATAAAATCCGCACGGGGGATGAACTGGTCATAGACCTGGAAAAATCCACCGTTACCAATTTATCTGATAATGCCGTTTATGAACTTAAGCCGTTGGGCGATGTGGCCCCGATCATTGAGGCCGGCGGCGTGTTTTCCTATGCCCGCCAGGTTGGCATGATTAACGCCTGAAATGTGCTCAACCGCGGGGCCAAATCCAGGGGCCGCGCCAAGGAGAATGCGTGAATATTTTGCTGGTGGGTTCCGGCGCCCGCGAACATGCGCTGGCCTGGAAAATTAAACAAAGCCCCCGGTGCGATCGGCTGATCATGGCGCCGGGCAATCCGGGAATGGCCGATTTGGGCGACGTTGTGCCCGTGCCGGCCACGGATATCGCGGGCCTCATTCATCTGGCCAAACAGCAGCGTGTGGGCCTGGCGTTTGTTGGACCCGAAGACCCCCTGGCCATGGGGCTGGTGGACGCCTTAAATGAGCAACAAATTCCCGCCTTCGGCCCCACCAAAGAAGGCGCACGCCTGGAAGCGGACAAGGCTTTTTCCAAAAAGCTTATGCGTGAAACGTGCATCCCTACCGCGGAAGGCCGCACCTTTACCACCCTCCGCAGCGCCATGGCATTTGTGGAATCGCGCACGGAACCGCTGGTGGTGAAGGCCTCGGGCCTCGCTCGCGGCAAGGGCGTGATCATGTGCGACGACCCGGTTGAAGCGATCGACGCCGTGCGAAATATCATGGAAAAGAAAATTTTTGGCGACGCCGGCAACACCGTGGTCATTGAGGAACGGCTGGTGGGGCATGAGGTTTCGCTGCTGGCATTCGTTGACGGCAACAGCGCGTACATCATGGAGGGCGCCCAGGATTACAAGCGCATCGGGGATGGCGATGCCGGACCAAATACCGGCGGAATGGGCAGCTTTTCCCCGGCCCCGCGGCTTACTGATGAAATTATCAATAAAGTGCAGGCCGAAATTCTAGTGCCGCTGCTGGACGCCCTGCGCCGCCAGGAAATTGACTACCGCGGCATTGTTTATACGGGCCTGATGCTCACTCCCGGCGGCCCCAAGGCGCTGGAATTTAACTGCCGCTTTGGCGACCCGGAAACGCAGCCGCTGATGCTGCGCTTCAACAGTGATTTAATAGAAATTGCCATGGCATGCGTGGAACGCAGACTCGACGCCTGCACGCTAAACTGGAAACCGCAGCCGGCGGTGTGCGTGGTAATGGCCAGCGAAGGCTACGGCTGGAAACCTGATGACCAGGCGCAAAAGGGCCGGGAGATTACGGGGCTGGCCGAAGCCGCGCGCGTTCCGGGCGTGCAGATTTTTCACGGCGGAACGGCGCTGCGGGATGGAAAATTGGTAACAGCGGGCGGCCGCGTGCTGTCGGTGACGGCGCTGGGCGACGCCACCGCGGAGGCCCGCGAGCGCGCCTACGCAGCGGTTGCAAAAATTCATTTTGAAGGCGCCCAATACCGGCACGATATCGCGGCGGGCTGAGGTTCCCGCAAACTGTTCGGCTTGGCCGGCGCCCGGCTGGTTGATCTGCCAACTACCATTACCCGTCCACCGTATCCGCGTTCATCGGCGCCATCCGCGGTTCCGTTGCCCATGTTTGTACCCGCGGCGGTGGCGGTCCCAATTCATGGCGGCACCGCGGGAGCGCCTTATTGCCGATTGACGGCGAGCGATGCGCCCGGGGCCTCCACCATACTCATCTGCCGCCCCTTGCCGGGGCTTTGGATTTAATACTGAACTAAACCCACCATTGAAATGGCGGGCCACATTCGCGCGTGCCATCCGGCACGAACGGCGGCGCCCCAAATGGGGCGGTAAAGATGTAGCCGCAGGAAACCGCATCACGCCCTCCCTCCCTTCGTTCTCAGCGATCTTTGCGCCTCAGCGGTTCTTTTTCTCCCGTGGGGCGCGACCATTTTATCTCATTATTATTTGACATCATTCGCTGTTTTGTTGTTATTGTCCAAACCCGCACCGCTTTCGGTTGGCGCCGCCCTTCTCTCCACGCGCAGGCGCAATTCCACCGGGCTGTGCATGGTCATCCCCTTCACCCACCGCACGCGCCGCTGCGCCAGATTTAAACCCGCGTACCGTTGCAACAAAACATCCAACGCCACATGCCCTTCCAGCCGCGCCAGCATGGCGCCCAGACAGAAATGGATGCCGTGCCCAAAGGCCAGATGTTTGTTTTCCTGCCGGGTTACGTCAAAATGGTCTGGATCCTTAAACACGGCGGGATCCCGGTTGGCGCCGCCCAGTGATAACAAAAGCAACTCGCCCCGGCGGATAGTGTGCCCATGAAAGTTAATATTTTCACTGGCCAGGCGGCCGGTCCATTGCACGGGGCTTTCAAAGCGCAGAATTTCCTCCACCGCCGTGGGCATGGCCTCCGGGTGTTCCCGCAAATGCTGCAGTTGCCGCGGATGGCGCAGCAATGCCAGCACGCCATTGGCGATCAGGCCGGTGGTGGTTTCATGGCCGGCCATCAGCAGCAACATGCAGTTGGCCACCAGATGTACTTCCTCAAGTTCTCGCCCGCCATTTTTTAACAGAGCGCAAATAAGGTTTTCCCCGCCCTTGGCCGAAACGCCCGGCAGGCGCACGGTTAAATAATCACGAAAATCAGCGATCGACTGCTCGGCCGACACCATCTGCTCCATGGATGGATTAAACGCCAGCGAACCGATGACATCATCCGACCACTTCTTTAATTGCGGCGCATCTTCCGCCGGCAGCCCCATTAAGTCGCAAATCACCAACGTGGGCAGCGGCGATGCGTAATCGGCCACCACATTCAGCCGCCCCGCCGTATCGGCCCCGGCCAGCAATGCTTCGGCCTGGCGGCGAACCACCGGTCGCAGCGCCTGCAGCGGCGTGGAACCGAAGGCCTTCATAAACACCAGGCGAATGCGAGTGTGCAGGGGCGGGTCCACAAACAGCATCATGGTGTTAAATTCATTGGGAATTGCCGGCGCGGCCAACTGCAAGCGGCTCTCCGCCGGAAAGGCATACGGAGAAAACGGGTTGCGTACAAAACGTGGATCTCGCAGAACGGCCTGCACATCGGCGTGGCGAAGCATCACCCAGGCGGGAAAAATCGGATCGCGGCGAATCGGGTGCGTGTGTCGCAGGCGCCGATAAAATGAGTATGGACTGGTAACGAATTTTGGATGCAGCAAGCTTTTGTTTACCACCATGTGCCACGCCAGGCCGGGCAGGCGGCTGGCGCGCCTGAACAGATGCCGGCGCAACGTGCCCAGACGGAAGCGGCTGCCGGGTTCCATGCCCATGGCAATGCGGCGTTCAATCAGGCCCTTGCGCTGCCAGGCCTTCAGGGCGCGGCGCCCCACCGCGGGGGTGAAGCCGGCGGCGTTGAGGCATTTGCCCACAGGGCTATCATCGGCGGCCAAAGCCAACAGCAGATGTTCGGTTGAGACGTAGGTGGCGCCGCGGCTGCGCGCAATGTCTGACGCGCTATGCAGCACGCGCATGCTGCCATCAGAAAACACGCTGGCCTTGCCGTTTTGGCCCGTCATGGGAGATCGCCCGGAATCGGGGCCCGCTGTGCTCTGAATCGCTTCCAAATTGCCCGCCCAGTGCAACATGCCGTAAGCGGCAGTCTGTTGGTCACCCAGAACGGCAGCAAGCAGATGGTCCGGCTCGGCGGCGGGCAGCCCCTCTGCGCCAGCCAGGGCCAAACTGTCCAACAGCACGCCGCGCATGCGTGGCGGAAAGGTGTTCCATAAATCGGCAACCATCGGTACGCGCCGCCTTTGCAAATCAACGCCAGTGAAGTGGGCATTGTAGGCCATGATGGCCGAGGCGTCTTAATCCAGTGCGTTTTTGGGCCGATAGAAATGCGGAACGGATTGCGATGCATGGCGCGGTTGAATGCGGCGCCGAGGCGGGCATAGCGGCACGGGGTCGGTTCGGTTGAAGTACCGCCGGTTTTCCCCGGCCCATCCTGACCTGGGCCTCCGGACTGCGTGGTTGGTAAAGTCACCTCCGGTTGGTGCCAATGCCCCAAAGCATTAAGATGGCGGCAAGGTTCCGCCGCACCCAAAGCGGTTATCGGCCGTGCTCGCGTGCCAGGAACAAACGCAGGCAACGGCCGCGCGGGGCATGCAGCGGGTGATCCTGCAATGGAGATTGCAGCAAGGGTGATCCACAACCGGCACAAGCTGGAGGGCATGATGGCAGGCACAGAGCGCCGAACCAGAGACTGGAACCCCAAGGAAATGAAGGTGGGTCTGCGCGCATGGCCCGTATTCCGCACCGGCCCTGAATTTCCAAACAACGATCACCGCCGTGGCCGGGGCGCCCCAGCGCAAGGAGCCGTTCCTTGCCGGAATTAATTGACGAACCCACCGAGACCCAATCGCCAAAGATTGAAGCATTGCTGGCCGATGCGCCCATAAGCGCAGCCGAGACGCCGGTTTCCACCACCGCACACCGCGGTATTTTTTCGCGGATCGCCGATCGGCTGCCAATCAATGCCTTTCTGCAGCGCAGCGTGTGGGGCATCGGCGACCAGGGGCTGATTTCCGCGAACAACTTTATTACCATGGTGCTGGTGGCGCGGTCAATCTCGCCGGCCGCGTTCGGCGCCTTTGCGCTGGTTTATTCCGCAATTTTGTTATTGAATATCCTTCAGCATACCCTCATTACATGGCCACATAATGTGCTGGGTACGGCGCCGGGTACTGCGGGATACCGCCGATACACCACCTCGGTGGCGGCGGGACAACTCGGACTTTCGTTGGTTTTGTCCGCGTTGTTGGCGGGGGCGGCGGCGATTTGCCAGGTTCGCGGCTTGTCGGCGGCAACTTTGTTATGGGCCGCCGTACCGGCCCTGTTTTTCTGGCAGTGTCAGGAATTCACCCGGCGCGTGTTGTACACGGAATTAAGGCCATCGGCGGCATTTTTCAATGATGTAATTGCGTATGGCCTCCAAGGCGCCGGAGTCGCTTTTTTCTGGTGGAATAACCAACTCACCGGCGCCCTGGCGCTGGTTATCCTGGCAGCCACTTCCGCCGCTGCAACCGTCATTGGTCTGGCCCAGATCCGGTCGAGCCTCGGCGGCGGCTTTGACCTTGGCGCATGGAGAAAAAGCTGGAAATTCGGCAAATATTTGGCCGGAGCCGAGCTCATCGGGTGGTGCTCGTCGCTGCCAATTTATCTGTTCGTCGCGGCGATACTGCTGGGATCGGCGGCCGCGGCTCAGATGAAAATTTCCCAGGTCATGTTCGGCCCCACGCGGGTGATCGCCTATTTTCTGGCCACCGTGCTGCCCACGCAGTTTGCCCGCAGCCTGACCGACCATGGCAAGCACGCCCTGCGCGCCCAGTTGCGTAAAACGCTGTTAATCGTGGCGCCCATACTCATTGGATATTGCATGCTGGTCGCCATTTTCCCGACGTTTATCCTGCAACATACGGCGGGACGGCAATACATTCACAGCGGCGACATTCTGTCCCTTTACGCCGTGGAGGCCGTGATTGGCTATGCTCAGATGCTGCTGGCCGCCGCGCTAAGCGCCCAGCAACGTACCCATCAGATATTCCTTGGCAACCTTTGGGGCGGTCTGCTAAGCCTGACCATTAGTTGGCCTTTTATTTATTATTGGGGCATCACCGGCGCCTTGGCCGCCATGATTCTGGCCAATGCCTTCGTGCTGTTTTTCTTTGCGACCGCCTGTGCCAAATTTTTCCGTGACGATACCGCCGCGCCGCAGGTCTCGGCGGCTGGAGAGATGATTCATGCAAGCTGAATGCGCCATGAACAAGGCCCAAAATGGCCCCGAAAATAAACGCTCCGCTGGCGCCGCTGACCAGGCATCAATGGCACTGCACACCGACGCCCGCGGGAACGATGCAGCCACTGCCCCCGCGGCGCCGGGCGCGGCGGGCACTGACGCTCATTGCTTTGCTTCGCCCCTGGAAGCCGTTACGCCTAATCCCGAATCTGCGACGGCCCGCAGCGCCGCGATCAAAAACTTGTTAGCCAGTCTGGATGCCGCCGATATTACTTATGCCATTACGCACGGCTATGAAGAATTGGGTCAACGGTGCGATTCCGATGTGGACCTGCTGATCGCCCCGCGTGATTTGTCCCGCAAATTACCGGCTGCACTGGCGGCGGCGGCGCGGCGGGAAAATTTGATCATTGTGCAGTGGCTGCGAGGTTTTCCTGACGACGCCCAGTACATCGTGCTGGCCAACATGCAGGCCCCCGCCGCTCCATGGTTTATCGTGGTGCATGTGGCGCCCTGCGCGGGCTTGTGCGGTCGCATGTTTTTCCCGGCGGCAAAGTTGTTGCGCTCCCGGCAGCGTTTGGGGGATTTCTTCATACTTCCACCGGCACTTGAATTCGCCGCTTATCTGGCCCGCAAGGTGGCCAAGGCGCAACTCGATTTGCCCCAGTACCAAACCCTGGCGCGGCGGTACGCATTGGACCCTACCGGCTGCGCCATGGCCGTGCGTTCCCTGTGGAGGAAACCATTGGCGGAGCAGATTATTGGCGCGTTTGAAAATAATTCCGCGGACGCCCCGGCGGGCCATGCGCTGTTGGTAAGACTGCTGCCGCGGTTGCGCGCCGCCCTGTTGCGCGGCAGCCTGCGAAAGCATCCGGCGCATGCGGCCAAATGCGCCATCATGCGCCAATGCCACCGTGTGCAGCGCTATGCACGCCCGCCTGCGGGCCTGCATGTGGTCTTCCTGGGCCCTGATGGCGTGGGCAAAACCACGGTGCTGGAGCGCGTGTTTGACACCCTTGGGCCGGCCTTCCCGGCGCGGACCTACCGCACCTTTGCCCCCGGCCTGATTTTTTTCCGCGGTAATCGCTCCGAAACCCCGGTGAGCTACGTGCCGCACGGCAAGCCGCCGCGGTCGCTGGCGCCGTCGCTGATCAAGGCTGGATGGTGGTTTACCTATTATACCGCCGGCTACTGGGTCACGGTGCGACGCGACATTGCCCGCTCCGCATTAAGCATTAATCACCGCTACTTCATGGATGCCCTGGTGGATCCAAAACGCTACCGCTACGGCGGTCCGCATTGGCTGTTACAATTCATCTGGAAATGCTCCGCCAAGCCCGGCATTACGCTGGTGCTGGACGCCCCAGCCGATGTTATTCAACGCCGCAAACAGGAAGTGCCGCCGGAAGAAACGCAGCGGCAATTAAACGAATATCGGGGCCTGCTCAAGGGCCTCAAGCACGGCCACCTGGTGAATGCCGCGCAGGATATACAGGCCGTGACGGCGCAGGCCAATGGCATCATAATAAACCACATGGCGCAGCGCACCGCTCGGCGGATGGGGCTGGCAGCCAGTGGAAAGGAAGGCGCATGATTCTGCCGCGCTGCCACACTTGGCTGCATTTGGTTCCGAAAAGCGCCCGCTTCACCACTTACGGCGCGCCGGAATTTTTTGCGCGGGATTTACGTGACCGCGGCCTTGATGCCCCACCGCAGGCGGGTATGTTGGGCGCACCTCACGCAGATGGCCCCGCGGAACTTGCCGCCCCGGAAAATCCACGCGGCCTGGTGTTATGGGGCAACGCTGCCGCGCGCCAAGCCGACCTTGCAAACTGCGATGTTTTGGTGGCCGTGAACGTGCATGGCATGAGATCGGACGCGCTACGACGCGCGAGTTTTAACGACATACGCACCTATGCTGCCATTCCAAATCTTATGGAGCCACGTTGGCTTCTGCCGTTGGACAATGCCGCTGTCGCCACTGCGGGCTTTTGCCTCTATACGCCGCAGCGCCGCGCCGCGCGGCTGGCGGTGGGTATGGCCAAACTGTTGGCCCGTACCACATGGCAATTCTGGTATCCACACGTGATTACCATTGCCCAGAAACATACTCCGCCACTGGTGACC
>JAJZCU010000211.1 GCA_021828935.1 Planctomycetota bacterium
AGCATGTGTTGGAAACGATCGCCAGCTTGGTGCCGGCCGCACGCAATTGTTCGAGCATGTCGGCCACGCCGGGCTCCACATGAGTTTTTTCCACGATGGGCCGATACCACACCCACGCCAATTCCAGGGCTTGTTCGCGCGAAACGGCAACGCCCAGGGCTTGGCACACCCGGCACATGACATCCATGGCGTTAAAATCGCGGCGCGAAAGGCGGGCCCAGAAATAGCAACGCCGCAGGGCCCGGTAGTGTCGGCGCCGGTACGTGGCGAAATCCGGGACGGTAATGCCCGCTTCGCGCAAGAGGGCGTAGCCGTCCGCGGCGCCGGCGTGAACGGCGGCGCGAAAGTCGGCGGCGCCGAAGTTAAATATTGTGTCGCCCAGGTCAAATAAGACGGCATCGACCATGCAAGGCCTCCTGGTTACGTAAACGCGTGACGGACAATGGCTAGAGTCTACCACAGTGTGCGGGCGGAGGCGCAGGGTTCTCTTGCAAATTCGTGGAAATGGATAGGCGGGAAAGGGCGCCCCGTTGCCGGTGGGCGGAGCAAATTCAGCCGCAATGGCCTTTAATCGCCGGCTATTGGCCGCAGGGCTGGCCGCACGGCGCCATTGCCGCGTGGATCGGCGCCAATTTTTCTTATGCCACCGCGGACGCATCGCTGCCGGCAACCGCCGCGAGCAGTTCGTCCATTTGCAGCGGCTTGGGCAGGAAGACGGTCTCCGGGCCGAACCGCTCCGGGTCCAGCACGCGATATTCCCCGGATATTAAGATAATCCGGGCGCGGGGACACCGCATGCGCAGATACGTTGCGAACTGATCGCCAGGCAGGCCGGGCAGGTGCAGGTCAAGAATGGCCACGTCCACGCCGTCAGCGCCGGTGATGGCGCTGGCCTCTTCCACGGTGCCCGCGGTGACCACGCGATGTCCATGGCCCTCCAGAATTTTTTTCAGTCCCTCGCGGGATTGCAGATCATCCTCAAGCAGCAGAATATGTTTTGACATGGAAGGCCTCCTTGCTAAGCCGATCATTTTAGGAGCCCACGCGCCTGCAGAAAAGCTCAGGCCAACAGTAGCGGTGTTGCCCCCGACGGCGGCGGCGTTACACTCTTGAATACCAGCAAATATGCCGTGCCGCCAGAGCGGATGAGGCCCGGCAAAAAACATGCTTGCCGCCTGACAGGAACGCACATGCAGCACCAAGATTCCCCTGCCCCCACGCCCGCCACCGCACCACAACTTGCCGCCATTGGCGCCAGGGCCGCCGGGCTGGTTGATCGTCAGCAGCGCGTTGGGTTGGGCAGCGGCCGCGCTGCGGAGGCCTTTGTGCGGGCCCTGGGCCAACGAGTGCGACAGGAACAGTTGGACATTGTTGGCTTGCCCACATCTTTACGCACGGAAGCGCTCGCCCGGGAAGTGGGCATCCCCCTGGGAAATTTGGAACAAATAGAGGCGCTGGACATTGCCGTGGACGGCGCCGATGAAATTGACCCTTCGCTAAATCTTGTGAAAGGCGGCGGGGGAAATTTGCTGCGCGAGAAGATCATCGCGCGCCTGGCGGAACGCCTGGTGATCGTGGCCGGCGGCGAAAAACTCGTGGACCATCTGGGGCAGCGCTTCCCGTTGTTTGTGGAAGTTATTGCGTTCGCGGCGCCGGTGATCATCCGCGTGCTGGAAAAACTTGGCGCCACGGTCAGCGTAAGGCGGGCCGCGAACGGCGGCATATTTTTAACAGACAACGGAAATCCACTGCTGCACGCCCGGTTCCCGGCGCCCGGGTTCCCCCCGGACGCAGCGGCATTGGACCGCCAACTGCATGACACGCCGGGCGTTGTGGAAACGGGCCTTTTTCTGCACATGGCCCAGACCGTGATCATTGCCCATGCCGACGGCCGCATCGAGCAGCGACCATGAAGCGGCCACGAGAAGCAAACGGCCCCTGCGGAAAACGGCCATCAATGCCGCCGGCTTAAGGCGTAAATTTCCACCGTGAACTGCGCGTGAATGCGCCCGGTCATCGCCGGTTCGGTTTGAATGCTTAGCTGCCGGACCCAGCACTTGCGCGGCAACGCTTCTATGTTTCGTAAGAATTGCGCGAACTGGCGCGCCGTGCCGGCGCCGCGCACGGAAACCGGCAGCACGCGGCACATGGCCAGGCGGCTAACGGCGCCGCTGTGAATCGTGGCGTCCATAAATTTTGCCGCCCGCTGGCAGCGGCTCAACTGCCGCAGGAAATGGCCCAACTGAAAGTTATTGGGAATAAGCTGATGCGTTTTGCGGGCCTGTTTCTGTAGGGCCTTTACCTGGGCGTCTAATTGCGCGCGGTGCCGCTTCAGCGAGTTCTCGCGCATTTTTCGGGCGGTATACAGCGTAATTTGTGCTTCCACGCGCCGCGCGAAGATCCAGTAAGGCGCCGCGACGCCGCCCAAGGCGATCGCCACAATCGCGATATATCCGCCCCTCACCCAGCGCTTTGCCGCGGGGCGCGTGGCCCCCGAAGAGGGCGCAAGCGGTGAAGTATCCTGGTGGGTCTGGGGAGCAGCCATCATGACCTCCGAAAAAATCGGATCGCGGCGGGACCGTCGGCCGCGTTCCGTGGAATGACATTTCTTAGCGCTGCGCATCGGCCAGCGAGGCATTCGCCACGCGCAGCCCGTACAGGCGGTTGACATGAACCCGAAATCGCAACTTAAACTGCCGCACCATGCGGCGCCTGACAATCGCCGGCTGAACCGCAAAATGCATGTTGCCAAACAAGGCGTTCCGCCCCAGTTTTTCAATGCATTGATTCACCGCCTGTTGCGTGGGCGCCACGGCGGTCAGGCTTACCTGCATCGCAAACTGGTAATGTGGCGTGGCATGTTTTGGGGGCGGGTTGGGAAGCGAGATTAACCGGCGCGTCATGTGCAGGCTCAATTGGCGCAGCGCCGTATGGGCCGGCATGGCGTCGAGAATTTGCTGCAACAGGTCCGAATCAGGCAACGGCTGCCCAATGGTGGCGCTGGCCATGCGCAGACGGTTTAATGTCAATAGTTGCCGTTGATCATGCTGCAGCGTGGTGGAACCGCGGTCGGCGGCGATGAACTGTTTCAAGCTGTTGCGTTGCGTGACCAATTTCTGGTAATGCGCCCGCGCCGCAAAAGCGCCGCCCGCCACGGCTACCGCGAGACCCGTCAGCACCACGCCGTGCAGCCGTGACGCGCGCCTTTGCCGCAACTGATTCTGGTAATATAGTGGTAGAAAATTGACCGTCTTCATGCGGCGGCCTCCAGTAGTTTAACCTTCTTTTGCCGGCCATGCAGACTCAAGCCCGCCGCCAGGGCCCAGGGCGCCGAACCGCGGGGAAACACCGCCGCCGCGTCAGGACACATGGCCTCCAAATGTTCCGAGCGGAGCACCGGCATGGACAAGACTGCCGACAGGGCCTGCGCCACCGGATGGCAATAACTCTCGCCGCCGGTTAAGCAAACCTGTGTTACTTTGGCCCCGCGAAAAGTGACCGCGTAATAGCGCAGGCACAGTTCAATTTCCCGCGCCAGGTCTTCCACGGTCGGTCGCAAGGCGTCAAAAACGGCCTGCTGCAGGCTGCTTAAATTGTCATCGGGCTGCTTCTCCCCCGCCACATCCAGGCGGTTGCGCAAGGCCACGGCTTCAGGAACGGACATCCTTAAATGCCCGGCCACGGCGTCACTGAAATGCCGGCCGCCAATGGGTATATATTTGTAAAATATCATGCTGTCCTGGCTAGCCAATACGACCTGCGAACCCGCGGCGCCAATGTCCAATATGGCCAGCATGGAATCCGCGGCTTCACCCCCCGCCTGTTGCGCCGCGCGGGCCAGCGCCGCGGGCTGCAGGTCGATGGCCACGGGCTCCAGGCCAATGCCGCACAGTAATTCAACGTAGCGCGCCAGAAGGTCCGGGGCCGCCGCGAATATCAGGTATTCATCGCGCACCTCGGCGCCCTTGCGCACCTCGCCGGAGGCAAAATACGCCATGCGGCCGGCGTCAAGGTCAAACCCGAAACGGTCCTTGGCTTCCCAGTAAATGGCCTGGTCAACCTCCGCCGCGGGCATCCGCGGCAGACGCAGTGTGCGGCATTGCACATGCTGCGGCGGCAACGCCACCACGCACCGCTTGCCAACAAATTGGCCCGAAGCCAAAAGCGGCCGAATAGCGGCCACCGCGGGTACAAGACCCTGACCCGGATCCGCGGCGTCCGCGGGGTCCATGGGCGTTTCATTGGCGGCATGTATCGCCATGCCGCCCCCCCGCTTTTCCAACTGGAGCAGCTTGACGCTGTACGTGCCGATATCAATGCCGATCGGATATGCCGACGGCTTCATCCAGGCAGTCATGGGGCCTCCGAAAAATGTCCGCCGGGCAATGGCGACTTATTTGCCAGGAAAACTGACAATCTGCACCTTCAGGCGGTTGGTTTTGAGGTACTTTTCCAGCGACACAAAGTTGCGGTTCATTTGTGTAAGCTTTTTGGAAATCGCCGCGACCTGGCTGCGTTCACGCGACGCCGCGCTGGCCTGCGCGGTGGACATCATCCCGCCCACGCGCACGAAAATATCGGCGCCAATGAGCACGGCCACCGCCGCCAGGGCCACGCGCCGCCGCGCATTCTTGTGGCGCTGATCCGCAGTTTCACTGGCGCCGGGCTTTTGCTGATCCTGTGTATTCATATTGCACCTTTTCTTTTGAACATATTTGCAGTCAAGAAAACGCGACCCCGCCTCAACGCCGGGCCGCCCTTTATTGTATCGGCCAAATGGTATGGCGGAATTATCGGCGAAACGGTTGGCGGCCCGCGCCAGGGCGGAGATGTCTGATAATCGCGGGGCCTGCCGTGCTGGTTTCAATACTTCGTATACGGCACGCCTGCCTGGTCGCTGCCGGTATCATCGGGAAGAATAATTCCCGTGCTGGGTTGATAAATCCAGCCGTAGTTATTGTCGGGCTGCGGAGA
>JAJZCU010000212.1 GCA_021828935.1 Planctomycetota bacterium
CAGGCAGAGAAATTAGCATTTTCTGGGGAAAAAAGCAAAAAAGATGTGGGGAATGACAAGCCATGAATGGTGGGGCGTGAGACGGCGCGGAGGAAAATTGTCATCAGGCGACGATTCTCGCCCCGGCGCGCGGCGTGCGCCATGGCTGCTCAATGCACGCCTTTTTCGGCCAAGAAACGCTCGGCGTCCAAGGCGGCGCGGCAGCCCATGCCCGCGGCCGTGATGGCCTGGCGGTAGGTGAAGTCGGCGCAATCGCCGGCGGCGAAGACGCCTTCCACGCTGGTTAAACTTCTTCCGCCATCTTTCAACACGACGTAATTTTTATCATCCAATTCCACCTGCCCGGCCAGAAATTTGGTGTTGGGCGTATGGCCGATGGCGGCGAACATGCCGCGGGCTTCGATAAGCCCGGTTTCTTGTGTTTGTAAATTACGCGTGCGCACGCCGGTGACGCCTTCGGCTTCAGTGCCCACAATTTCATCCAGGACGGTGTTCCACACGGGCACTATTTTTTCGTTTTCGAGGGCGCGCTGGGTCATAATGCGGCTGGCCCGCAAAGCCTCCCGGCGGTGGACCAGGTACACCTTGCTGGCGAATTTTGTTAAGTACGTGGCCTCTTCAACTGCGGAATCGCCGCCGCCGACCACCACCAGCGGACTGTTGCGAAACCGGGGCAGTGCGCCATCGCACACGGCACAGGCGGATACGCCGTTGTTTTCAAATTGGCGTTCGCTGGGCAGGCCCAGATAATTGGCGCTGGCGCCGGTGGAAATAATAATGGCCTGCGCGGTGGTCACCACTTCTTCGTCGCCGGAAAGTTCATTGGCATGCCAAATGGTAAAGGGGCGCTTGGAAAGGTCCACGCGCAGAACGTAATGGGCCTTGACCCTTGTGCCAAAGCGCTCGGCCTGTTGCTGCAGCACGCCCATCATTTTTTTGCCGTCAATTCCGTGGGCAAAGCCGGGAAAATTTTCCACTTCGCTGGTCCACATGAGCTGACCGCCGGGCATGCGGTCGCGGTTCAAGCCGTCGCCGGCGAGGACCAAAGGCTGCAGGCTGGCCCGGGCGGCGTAAATGGCGCCGGTCCATCCGGCGGGGCCGGAGCCAATAATAACAACTTTTTCCACATCTGCCATGAGGGAACATTTCCTTGCGGTAAACAGAGACGAGATCAAAAAACCATTATAGCGGCGTAAGCAATTGCGGCCACGCCCGCGGCGGCGTGTGCGCGTAATAGCGACCATCACGCACAATCGGCGTGATGGGCCAATTGTACGCGGCGGTGAGATGGGCTTCGGTGAGCACCGCTTCGGGGGCGCCACGGGCCTGTATTCCGCCGGTGCGGTTTAACAATAAGATATTTTGCGTGCCGGGCAGCAGCTCTTCCAAATGGTGCGTGACCATGACGATGGCGGGCGCGGCGGGCTGCTGATGCAGGCCGGCCAATACGGCCAGCACAGATTCGCGGCCGGGAAGGTCCAGTCCGTTGGTGGGTTCATCCAAAAGCAACAGGCCCGGCGACCGCACCATGGCGCGGGCAATCACGGCGCGCATGCGCTGCCCGGTGGAAAGGGTGTTATAGTATTGGTCCCGCTGCGGGCCCAAGCCGACTTGTTCCAGCAAATGGCTGCTGCGTTGCCATTGGGCCGCAGTGGGGCGGTAATAGGCAATGGTTAATGCGCCAAAAAAGCCGGAGCAGACCACATCCCGCGTGGTCATGGCCGCGTCAAATGGAAATACGCTCACAGCCTCAACGATGCCCAGACGCTCACGCAAAAGTTGCAGTGGGTATTCGCCGAAGCGGTGGCCCAAGACCGCAATTTTGCCGCGCGTGGGCCACAGATACCCTGAAGCCATACGTAACAGCGTGGACTTGCCGCAGCCATTGGCGCCGAGAACCGCGGCCAGTTCGCCGGCGTTTACCTGCCAGGAAATGTTAGTCAGAATTTCGGTTTCGCCCCGGCGGAATTGCACCTCTTCCACTGCCAGTGCGCAGTGGGAACCGGCGCCCCGGGCGGCAACATCTTCGGCCCAAACGCCGGTTGGCTGTGGCGGGCACATCACGCCTCCAACCCGTGGACCAGCCGGGCCGAACGCACGGTATTTTTTAACAGCATGGCCACAGTTACGGGGCCCACGCCGCCGGGCACGGGAGAAAGCCAGCCGGCCACTTCGTTGGCCGCTTCACTTTGCACATCGCCCACAGTTTTTTGACGGCGTTCGCCTGCGGCGTCGCTGGTCCAAATGCGGTTAATGCCCACGTCAATAACCACGGCGCCAGGCCGCAGGTGTTCCACGCCAATAAGACCCGGACGACCCACGGCAACCACCAGAACATCGGCCCGGCGGGTGTGTGCGGGGAGATCCCGCGTGTGAATGTGGCACAGCGTGACGGTGGCGCCATGTTCTGTCAATAAAAGCGAGATCGGCTTGCCGGCGATGCGGCTGGCGCCCACCACCACGGCTTCAGCGCCTTGCAGCGGCGCGCCGGTGTGGGCGATAAGTTCCACCACGGCCAGGGCGGTGCATGGGGCAATTATGGTATGGCCATATACAACGTGCCCAATGTTGGCCGGACTTACGCCTTCCACATCTTTACGCACGTCAATGGCGTATTGCACTTCCTGCGTATCCAGATGCTCCGGCAGCGGCAGATGCACCATGACGCCGGTGACGGCGGGGTCGGCATTCAGGCGGCGGACTTCGGCCAGCACATTTTCCTGCGAAGCGCTTGCGGGCAAAGTTTGCAGGGAATAATCAATGCCGATTTTGGCGCACATGTCGGCCTGGTTGCGGGCATACACTTCCGCGGCAGGGGAATTTCCAATAAGCAAAGCCACAAGTCGCACGGGGCGTCCGGCGGCGGCCAGCGCGGCGACGGCCTGTGCGGTCGAAGCGCGCAGGCTCTGGGCAATGGCTTTTCCGTCAATGATGCGCGCCGTCATGATGGTCCTGTTGACAAAAAATCAGGCTGACTGGGCCAGTGGCGCCGCGACGACGCATGTCGCCCCGGTTTTTGCGCGCAACATGTTCAGCAGCATTTCCACGGTTTTATCGGTGGAACCGCGCTGCTGCCACACCACATCGCGGGCTCGGCGGCCCATCGCTTCAGCCTGCTGGGGGTGATTCAGGAAATACGCGGTTAATAATGTCAGGGCTGCGGGCGTGGGTACAATGACCGCCGCGTTGTTGCCTGTAAGCAGTTCAACCGCCTGGGCAAAATTATCTGTGTGAGGGCCGAAACAACTGGGCTTGGCCAGGGCGGCGGCTTCAATCATGTCGCTGCCGCCCATGGGGGTCAGCGACCGGCCCACGAACACCATAAAGGCCAGCCGGTAAAGATGTTTTAATTCGCCCAGCGTGTCTAGCAGCAGCACTTCTCCGGTGGTCAGGGGTAGGCGAGTGGCGCCGTCGGGATGGGCGGAGCGGGCCACAACATGCAAACCCGCGCGTTCGATGGCGCGGCGGGCGACGGCGTTGTTTTCCGGCCGGCGCGGCGCCAGGGCCAGGCGCAAGTTTGGGAATTGGTGACGCAAAGTTTCATAACATTCCAGTAACGCCGTGTCTTCCCCCGGCGCCACGGAACCGCCCACTAAAAGCAGATGTTCCTGCGAAACGCCCGTGGCGGCAGCCAAGGCCCGCGCCTCGTCGGAATGTTCGGTAAAGTCGGCGGCGTCATATTTCAACGTGGGCAGCACGGTAAGCGTTTGATCCCGCGCCCCCAGCGCCTGAAACCGTTGGGCGATGGTTGGCGTTTGGGCTGTAATAAATTCCATGCGCCGCAACATGCTCCGCGTGACCACACGTACGGCGTTGTAGCGTTTGAACGAGCGCATGGTCAGCCGGCCGTTAATAATGCAGGTGGGAATGCCGCGGCGGCGGGCGATGGCGGTAAAATTGGGCCAGGCTTCAAGTTCCACCAGGGCCACGGCGTCAGGCTGTACCTGGCGAAGAAACGCATTGACGGCAAAGGAGAAATCCAACGGGTAACGGCAGGTGCGCACCCGCGATGAATACTCAGGACGGCTGTACAGTTCGCGCGACCGATTTGTGCCCGTGTCGGTGGTGGTGGTGATGACCAAATTCAGCCGCGGCTCTGTGGCCAGCAGCCGGTCGACCAAAAGCCGCGTGGAATTCAGTTCGCCCACAGACACGCAGTGCAGCATCAGGCACAGCGGTTCCTGCCCCTTGTGTTTAAGCGCTTGGTAGTCTTCCAGCGCCAGCGGTTGAGCATTTCTTATGCGGCCAAAGCGCGCCGGCCAATCGGTGCGATACTTGCCGGTGCGGTAACTTTTGAGCGCCAAAAAGGGGGCGGCAAAAATTGCGGCAAAGAAATAGGCAATGTCATAAAGCAATGTCATAGGCGGAATCATAAGGAAGAACCGCTGGATAGACAAAGGGGGCGATGGTAGCGCTTTTCTTTACCCAACGCGTTGCGCGGATTTTGCCAGGTGGTCTGTCCTGCGGCGACGGCGTAGGAAAACTCACGCCCAACTGAATTCGCGACGTGTTGTAAGTGGTTTTCATAACAAATCTTCCAATTCTCGGCATCATACTGCTTGTGCGTCAACGCCATCATGATATACACCATTTCGGTGTTATAATGGATGGCCGTGATCAACCGGTATTTGTTCCCTCCGATATTGAAGACGGTTGCCGACTTTCCACTGGCAAACCGGACGGCATCCGCATGGGGATACGTCGCCCGGACGTCGTTGATATTTTGCCATTGGGCCTGTGCGGCGGTTTGATACCATTTCTCCAGTGGACCCCGGGCATCTTCGTGGTCTGCCCAGAAGATTTAAGGACCGCCGAATCAATAACTGTCGTGATCATTGCGGCTGTGCGACGTAGTTCCATTTGGGCAGCAACTTGTCGAATTTTATGAGCATATCTTCCTTGAAATTCTTGGCGGCCTTACGGCCGGTCTCGTAGGCGCCGCGCAGGACG
>JAJZCU010000213.1 GCA_021828935.1 Planctomycetota bacterium
CCGATCTAAGCCCGTGCCAGTATTTTTTCGGTCACGTCCCCGTCAACCGGGTTCCGTGCCGAAAAAACCGGGGTCTGTTTTCATGCCCCGCCCAACCCACATGCGACGCTTCCCCTCAGTCCCCCGCCGCCCCGGGCGCCGTTACCGGGCGTTCATACCGGCAGCGCACAATGCTGTGCAGGCCGCCGCGGGGCGTCCATTCGGAAACCACCTCCATGCGACGCGGCTGGCAGAAGCGGACCAAATCGTCCAATATCCGATTCGTTACATCCTCGTAAAAAATTCCGCGGCTGCGGAAGCCCTGCAGGTAGAGTTTGTAACTTTTTAATTCCAGACAGAGCGCGTGCGGTACGTACGTGAGGCGTATCACGCCAAAGTCCGGCTGGCCGGTCATGGGGCAAACGGACGTAAATTCCGGCGCAATGTGTTGAATTTCATAGTCGCGATGCGGGTGCGGATTGGCGAACGTTTCCACGACATCATGGGCGGGCACGGACATGGCAAAGCTTTCTTGCAAAGACTAGTAAGCGTGCAGGCCGGCGCCGGCCCGTATGACATCACGCATAGCGTACTGGATCCTCTAATCCCGCTTCACGGAAACCGGCCAGCCGCAGTTGGCAGGCGTCGCATCGGCCGCAGGCGGCGCCGCCATTTGGATCATAACATGACACCGTCTGCGAATAGTCCACGCCCATGCTGTGCCCCAGGCTGATGATTTCCGCCTTGCGCAACTTCAGCAGCGGAGCATGCACAACAAATTCCCCATGCTTCTCAAGGGCCGCCTTGGTGGCCACATTGGCCAGGCGCTGAAATTGATGAATAAATTCGGGCCGGCAATCGGGATAGCCAGAATAATCCAAGGCATTTACGCCAATAAAAATATCAAACGCCCGCACCACTTCCGCATACCCCAGCGCCAGGGATAAAAACACCGTGTTGCGCGCGGGCACATACGTCACCGGAATGCCCGTGGCCATGTGCTCTTGAGCGCGGTCTTTGGGCACAGGCATGTCAGCGGTTAACGCCGAGCCACCAATGGCCCGCAAATCAAGGCGAATCACTGCGTGGTGCGCCACTTGGGCCTTGGCGGCCAGAACGGCGGCAGCGGCCAGTTCCGCATGGTGCCGCTGACCGTAATCAAAACTGATGGCGTGGCAAATGAAGCCCTGGTTTTTTGCGATGGCCAGCACAGTGGCGGAATCCAGGCCGCCGCTAAGCAGCACCACCGCGGTTTTTTGGGTCATACATCACCGAAGCATCGAATGCGGCGCGGCCATTGCCGCTGCGTCCTGTCGTGGGCCCGAGCCGTGGCAAATAAAAATTCGGCCCCAGGGGCGCCGTCAGGCCGGGTTGTCATCCGCGGCGCCAGTGTACCGCCCCACAAGCTTTTGCCATGCCCCCATTTCTTTACATAACCATTCCACTGCATCGCGCACGGCGCCGTACCCGCCGGGAAACCGCGTGACGTACCGCGCAATGGCCCGCACTTCTTCGCTGGCGTCCTGCACGGCAATGGCACAGCCACAGCGACGCATCACCGGGATGTCCGGCAGGTCATCGCCAATGTACGCCGCCTGCTGCGGGGTGAGTTCCAAATCTTCCAAAAGCTCGTTGAATGCGGCAATTTTGTCGGAAACGTTCTGAAAGACATGTTCAATGCCCAGTTCGGCGGCACGGTAGGTTACCACTTCACTTTCTTTTCCGGTGATCAATCCCGCATGTTTGCCCAACCGCCGCCACAGCACGATGCCCGTGCCATCCCGCACATGAAAACGCTTAATCTGCTGGCCAGCGTCATCGCGGATGATTCCGCCATCGGTCAGCACGCCGTCGACATCCATGACCAGCAATTCAATTGGTTTCTCAAACGCCATAAAAAAACTTCTCGCTCATGTTCAGGCCGATGGCCGCATCAGCCCAAAAGGTTCATAAAAAAGCGGCACATTCACACACGGTAACGCTGCCTGTTCCGGCCAGCTTACGGCCATTACTCGATCATCCGCAAGCGCAGCAAATCCTGCACATCCACAATACCCACCGGTCGGTTGGCCGCATCCACCACGGGCAGTTCATCAATGCGGTGCGAATTCATGATCGCCATGGCCTCGCTGGCCAAAGCATCTTCGGCGATGCGCTTGGGATTGGTGGTCATGACTTGCGAAATGGGCGTATTCAAAAGGCCCGGCCGGCCCAGTTGCCGCCGCAGATCGCCATCTGTAAATATACCGCTGAGTGTGCCCGCATCGTTGACCAGCACAATGGCGCCGGGGCGTCGTCCAATGGCCTTTTCGCGTTCCAGTGCCGCCTGCACGGTGCATGTATCAGGAACCACGTCGCAGGTTTCCGGCACGCGGAAGCCCATGGCCTGCCCCACCTTCAGCAATTTTCTGCCAAGATTACCCGCGGGGTGGAACAGGGCAAAATCTTCCCGCGAAAATTTGCGCAGGCTCATCACCCCCAGCACCAGCGCATCGCCCAGGGCGCTCATGGCGGCCAGACTGGTGGTCGGCGCCAATCGCAATGGGCAAGCCTCTTCAATATCTCCCATGCTAATACATATATCAGCAATTTTACCCAGCGGGCTGCCCGCCTGGCCGGTGATTAAAATCATCGGCACGGCCATGCGCTTCAGCACGTCCGCCAGGCGAATAAGTTCATCGCTGCCGCCGCTGTTGGATAGCAGCAACATCACATCGTCGCGCCGCACGCGGCCCAGATCGCCATGCACGGCTTCCACCGGATGCAAAAAGTGCGACGGCGTGCCGGTGCTGGAAAAACTGGCGCTGATGCGTTGGCCCGTAAGGCCCGATTTGCCAATTCCACTGACCACCACCCCGCCCCCGCCCGCGCCGGCGTTGGCGCCCCCCGCCGCGGAACCGTTGCGCTCCCCGCCCGTGCGGGCATAAATAAGCTGCATCGCCTGCCCAATGGCCGGCGCCAGCCGTTCCGCCAATTGGGTCAGCGCCGTTGCCTCCGCGGCAATCACTTGGCGGGCATCGGCCAGCAGGTGGTCCACGGCGGCGTCGGTTTGAGGTGCGGTCAGCGGCATACACGCTAGATTATACGATTCGCAGTGCGCACGAAAGTGCGGTGGCGGCGTGGCAAGCGGACGTTGGGCTCGGATTCTCCGGCCTGGCGGCCCAGCAGGCCCAGCGTGGTTGGTTCGGGGATCGCGACGATCGAGAAGTTGAGCCGCCCGGTTCGCACGGCATTCCGCCATCGCACTGGAACGCGTCGCCCGCACTATGTTATACTTTCCATCACCAGGCCACCCGGCGTCCCCGCGTTGCTCCCGAGATCATCCATGCATCCCATATCCTGTTATCCACCGTGACCGCCGCTTCGGCGAGCCCGCGCCGCCGCCCTCCGCCAACCCACGCCGATACCGCTTCACTTGGAATTTTTCACCATGCACGAATCGTTTGCCCAGGAAATCGCCCGTCGGCGAACCTTTGCCATTATTTCCCACCCGGATGCCGGCAAGACCACCCTCACTGAAAAGCTGTTGCTTTATGGCGGCGCCGTGCAGCTTGCCGGCAGCGTCACCGCACGCAAAAACCAGCGGGCGGTAACGTCGGACTGGATGGAATTGGAACGCCAGCGCGGCATTTCCGTAACCTCCACCGTGCTGCAGTTTGATTACGATGGCTACCGCATCAACCTGCTGGACACCCCCGGCCACAGAGATTTTTCTGAAGACACTTACCGTGTGCTTACCGCCGTGGACGCGGTGGTGATGGTCATCGACGCCGGCAAAGGCATTGAGACGCAGACGCGCAAGTTGTTTGAAATTTGTCGCCGGCGCGGCGTGCCCATCTTTACCTTTATGAACAAACTGGACCGCCCCGCCCGCGATCCACTGGAACTGCTGGACGAACTGGAAAAAGTGCTGGGCATCCAGGCATGCCCCGTCAACTGGCCGCTGGGCAACGGCAAGGAATTTCGCGGCGTTTTCGACCGGCTTAACGGGCACATGCATGTATTTGAACGCACGCCCCACGGCGCCTACCGCGCCCCGGAAACGGTGGTGGACATTGCCGACCCCGCCGTGCGCGAGAAGTTGTCCCCCGCCACGCACGCACAAGTCATTGAAGAACTGGGCATCTTGGATGGCGCCAGCGCCGGGTTTGATCTGGAACACATTCGCGCCGGAACCCTTACGCCGGTTTTCTTCGGCAGCGCCGCCAATAACTTCGGCGTGCAGTTTCTGCTGGATGCCTTCTTAAAATATTCGACGCCACCCGGACCCCGCCCGGCCAATGGCGAAGCGGTTCCGCTGGACCATCCCTTTTCAGCGTTTGTTTTTAAAATTCAGGCCAACATGGACCCCAAGCACCGCGACCGCATCGCCTTCATCCGCGTATGCTCAGGCAAAATGGTGCGCGACATGCGCGTGCGCCATGTGCAAAGCGGAAAAGACGTGCGCCTTTCCAGTTCGCACAAACTCTTCGGCCGCGAGCGGGAAACCATTGATGAGGCCTTCCCGGGCGACGTGATTGGGCTGGTGGGCCACGCCGAATTTGGCATCGGCGATACGCTCACTGCCGACCCTGCCATTGTTTACCATGAAATACCGCACTTCACGCCGGAATGTTTCGCCCACTTAAACAGCACCAACACCGGCCAGTACAAACAATTCCGCGTGGGCCTGGACCAACTGCTGCAGGAAGGCGTGGTGCAGAGCCTGACCATGCAACCGACCATCGCCCGGGGCCCGCTGCTGGGCGCCGTGGGCCCGCTGCAATTTGAAGTGGTGCAATACCGGTTAAAAAACGAATACGGCGCGGATTCGCGCCTCGAACGCGCCGGTTGGATTCTGCGCTGGATCAGCCCCGAGGTGGCCGATGAAGCGGTGATCAAAGCCATCGAGTTCCAAGGCGCCCGCCTGGCCCGCGACCTGCGCGGCCAGCGCGCCCTGCTGTTCACCGACCTCACCGTCTCCGCGTTTT
>JAJZCU010000214.1 GCA_021828935.1 Planctomycetota bacterium
CTTGTTATTCGCGGACTCCGCCGGAGGCCATGCGCCATTTACCAACAGCTTTTTAGCGCTGGCCCGCAAACTTTATCCCAGCCATTCGCTGCACCATGTGCCGCCGGGCAGTTCCATTTACACGGGCACAAACCCCGGCGGCGTGAATGTGATGCCCATACGCTACCGCAAGTTTTTTACCATTACCAATGGCCTGCATACCAAACCGCGGCTGCTGGGGATCAAGGTCAAAGGCAAATGGGTGTTGCTGTTCTCACAAGATGATGTGACCAGCGGCTATTTGGGCACGCATCCCTGGGGAATCCTGGGCTATGCGACAAAATCAGCCCAGGCCCTTGGCCGCAATATTATCGCGTATAAGATCGCGCACCATTAAATCGCACCCGGCGTGCGCTCAATAGCGCGACGCCCGAGCCGCGGTTGCGCCAATGCGCCGGTTTTTATGACAAGGAAGAAACAATGGCTGACGTTGGCCTGATCGGTCTGGCGGTCATGGGCAAAAACCTGGCCCTGAATATGGCCGATCACGGCTTTTCCGTGGCCGTTTTCAACCGCACCACCGAAGTGATGCGTGAATTTGTCGAGCAAAATCCCGCCACGCCCGGCAAACTGACCCCTTGCGCCACATTGGCCGAATTGGTGCAAGCCCTTAAAAAACCGCGCGTGGTCATTGTGCTCGTGAAGGCCGGACCCGCCGTTGACGCCGTTACCCAACAACTTATTGCAGCCGGCATTGAGCCCGGCGACGTGGTGGTGGACGCCGGCAACAGCCTGTTTACCGATACGATTCGCCGGGAAAAACAGTATGCCCAGAATCTGAAATTTTTTGGCTCCGGCGTTTCCGGCGGTGAAACGGGCGCCCGGTTTGGCCCGTCGCTGATGCCCGGCGGAGACCCTGAATCATGGCGGCATCTGGAACCCATCTGGCGGGCCATCGCAGCCAAGGTGGATGAAAAAACTGGCAAGCCCATTGAAGGCGCCGCCCCGGGAAAACCCGTTTCCGGCGGCGTGCCATGCACGGGCTACATCGGCCCCGACGGCGCCGGCCATTACGTAAAAATGGTGCATAACGGCATTGAATATGTTGACATGCAACTGATTTCCGAAGCCTACTTTCTGATGCGCCGGTTGTTAAATTTGGAACCCGATGAACTGGCGGACATTTTTGCCCAATGGAACCAGGGCGACCTTGATTCATATCTGATTGAAATCACGGCCGATATTTTAAGGCAGCGGGATCCCGTCAAACCACGCCGCTTTTTTGTCGACAGCGTATTGGACACCGCCGCGCAAAAAGGCACCGGCAAATGGACCAGCGCCAACGCCCTGGATTTGGGCATACCCGCGAACGCCATTGCAGAGGCGGTCTTTGCGCGGTGCTTAAGCGCCCTGAAGGAAGAGCGCGTGGCGGCGGGAAAAAAGCTGCGCGGCCCGGAAAAGATCAGCCCCGGCGCCAGGAAAACGTTGGTGGAGGCGATCCGCGTGGCATTATATTGCTCAAAAATTTGCGCCTACGCCCAGGGCTTTCAACTCATGGCCGCCGCTGGAAAAGAATATCAGTGGAAGCTGGATTTTGGCGCCATCGCCGCCATGTGGCGTGGGGGCTGCATTATCCGCGCCAGGTTCCTCCAAAAAATAACCGATGCCTACGCCCGCGACCCCAGGCTGGGCAACCTGCTGCTGGACCAATACTTTAAGAAGCAAATCGCCCAGGGCCAGGCGCAATGGCGCAAGGTTGTGGCCCTGGCGGCACAGGCGGGCGTGCCGGCGCCGGCGTTTATGTCGGCCCTGAGCTACTACGATGGCTACCGCAGCGCCGTCTTGCCCGCGGGGTTAATTCAGGCCCAGCGGGACTACTTTGGCGCCCATACTTTTGAACGCGTCGATCAGCCGCGCGGAAAGTTTTTCCACGTTGACTGGCCCAACCCCAAGCGCCCCCAGTTGGAAATTAAACATTAAAGTGGCTTCTTCATAACGGCGCCGCCGACCTGGCGCGCCGCGAATTGCCTAAGCCTTTTATTATTGCGGCGCCATACCGCCGCGTCTACCAATGCGGCGCGGGGCGCCGCGCAGGGGATGCAGGCCAAAACTCCCTAACGCATTCTTAACCAACCGCCTTGCCTTGACGCGCGCTATTGTGTTAAAAACTGCCTGCCGCAACAGAGGCGGCCGGCGCTTAGTTTTGGGCAGACCGTTGGTCCGCGCCCCGGCGGCCGGCGTCGTGGCGGCGCAGTACTGGAGCTACCGATGGCCACGCCCGCGGCGGAAGAAAATGTAAAGAACATGGATGCTCCGGACGCCCCCGCCGAAGGCCCCGACCAAAGCGATCCGGCATACCGCTACTTCAATCGCGACCTAAGCTGGCTGGACTTCAACCAGCGGGTGCTGCACGAGGCTCAGGATCCGCGGAATGCGCTGCTGGACCGCGTGAAATTTCTGGCCATTTTTTCCAGCAATACCGACGAATTTTTTATGAAACGCGTGGGGCTGCTTAAGCGGAAGATCGCCGATTTATCCACCGAACGCAGCGTGGACGGCCTGAGCTGCCAGCAACAACTGCAGACCATCCGGAAGCGCCTCTCGGCGCTGATTGCCCTGCAGGTGGCCGTGTGGCATGGGCAACTGCGCCCCGCGCTGGAGGCCCAGCAGATATTTGTGCGTAATTATCATGATTTAACCGAGCCTCAGCAGCGCAGCGCCAACGCCTATTTCCGCCGGCAGATTTTTCCGGTATTAACCCCGCTGGCCGTGGATCCGGGCCATCCCTTTCCATTTATTAGCAATTTAAGCATGTCCCTGGGGGTTCTTCTACGCGGCCCCGCTTCGCCGGAGCTGTTGTTCGCGCGGGTGAAAGTGCCGGGCCTGTTTTCACGCTGGTACACATTTTTGGAACAAAATCGGGCGGTGTTTGTGCCGCTGGAGAGCCTCATCGCCGGCCAGTTGGAATTGTTGTTTCCGGGCATGCAGGTCATGGAATGCCGCCCATTTCGCATCACGCGCAATGCGGAAGTGGAGGCGGAAACGGAAGACACTGAAGATTTGCTGGAAGTGGTGCAGGAAGAACTGCGGGCCCGGCGGTTTGCCGACACCGTGCGCGTGCAAACGCCCCATGAAATGTCGCAGGCAATGCGCAGTTACCTTGTTGACGGCATGGAAATTACGCCGGAGGACTTGTACGATCTGCCCGAGCCGCTGGGAATGGGCGATTTTATGGCCATTACTGAACTGAATCGCCCGCGGCTCAAGGGCCATTCCTGGACGCCCGTCACGCCCGCCGCCCTGGTCGACCATGAGACGGACATCTTCGCGGCCATCCGCAAGGGGGACATCCTGGTGCAGCATCCCTACGAGAGCTTTGACGCATCGGTGGAACGTTTCATATTAAGCGCCGTGGAAGATCCGCGCGTGCTGGCCATTAAAATGACGCTCTACCGCACCAGCGGTGATTCGCCCTTTGTGGCGGCGCTGGCGCGGGCCGCCGAATCCGGCAAACAGGTGGCGGTGTTGGTGGAACTTAAGGCGCGGTTTGACGAAGAAAGCAACATACAATGGGCGCAGGCGCTGGAACGGGCCGGCGCCCACGTTGTATACGGGGTCATGGGCCTCAAGACGCACACGAAAACGGCCCTGGTCGTGCGCCGTGAAGAACCCGCCGTGCGCTGTTACTGCCATGTGGCCACCGGCAATTACAACTCCAAAACCGCGCGGCTGTATACGGACCTTGGCCTGCTGACCTGCCGCGAGGACATCTGCGAAGACGTGGTGGAATTGTTTGCGTTTTTAACCGGCCGTTCGCTGAAGCGCAGTTATCAAAAATTACTGGTGGCGCCGGTGACCATGCGGCGCCAGTTCCTGGATTTTATTAATACCGAGGCACACAACGCGCGGGAAGGCCGCCCCGCGCGGATTATCGCCAAGATGAACGCCCTGGAAGACCCGCAGGTCATTGAAGCCCTGTATGCCGCCGGGCGGGCGGGCGTGAAGATTGATTTAATCGTGCGCGGTTTCTGCTGCCTGCGGCCCGGCGTTCCGGGCTTAAGCCCCAACATTGGCGTGTCATGCGTGATTGGGGAATTTTTGGAACATTCCCGCATCTTCTATTTTTTGAACGGCGGCGCCGAACGCTTTTATATCGGCTCCGCCGACTGGATGAGCCGCAACCTTAACAACCGCGTGGAGGCCGCCGTGCCGGTGGAAGACCCGGCGCTGCGGGCGCGCCTGCGTGAAATTCTTGACATTATTTTAGCCGACAACCGCCAGGCCTGGGATTTGCACAGCGACGGCGTCTGGGTACAGCGCCAGCCGGCGCCGGACGAGGCCCCGCGCGGCACGCAATTCGAAATGATGCGGAGAATCGCAATGATCAACGAACAAAGATCAACGATGCTGGACCATTGAAAGCTAAAATCTTTAATAACCAGGAACGCCGCGCCCATCGCGTCCCGGCATTCAACTACACGCCAATGCCATCGATGGGCTGGAGACCCAGCCGAAGCTCGGCAGCACATCCATGAGTTGCGTGAGACTGCGCACCATGGCGTCGGCCCGCCGAATTTTTCGGTCGCCGGGGGCCGGCGCCAAATGCATGGCCGGCTTCCACACCGTGCGCAGTCCCGCCCGGCCGGCGCCGCGGATGTCCGCCCCCAGAAGATCACCGATGAACACCGCACGGGACGCCGCCACGCCCACCCGCTCCAGGGCTATTTCAAAAATTCGCCGATGCGGCTTGCGGTAAATCACATCACATGAGTAGATGCGAACTGGAAAATAATCCAGCAGCCCCACCTGTTCCAGATGCCGATCCAGGCAGTGCCCGGGCACGCATGTGTTGGAAACGATCGCCAGCTTGGTGCCGGCCGCACGCAATTGTTCGAGCATGTCGGCCACGCCGGGCTCCACATGAGTTTTTTCCACGATGGGCCGATACCACACCCACGCCAATTCCAG
>JAJZCU010000215.1 GCA_021828935.1 Planctomycetota bacterium
GTCAATGTCCAACATAAAGGCCTCCATGGCGTAAGAGATTCGTTGTCCAAACCTTCTTTTTACGCTACTGGGGGCCTTTCTTTCAACCCTTGGCTTATCCCGAACTGACGTTGTTTTTTAGGCCGCCGTATGTTGCCGTCCCCATGTATCCGCGTTCATCCGCGTCATCCGCGGTTTAATTCGTCGCCGTCATGATAAAAATAGAGCGTTCGCCTGCGCCTGCGGCTGGACGGGCGCGGCCCGCAGTCGCGGCTTTATGGGCGAACGCTGCGCCTCGCCGGGGCGATCTGTGAGTGCCGTCGGCTTCCGCCCACGGCGGGCAGGGGCTGGGCGAGGCCATCTGCCGCGTTGTGCTATTGGCCGTGGCCGTTCACCGGAGCGAAGTCATCCCACTTAAATCCGTCGGCGCCAATCAAGTCGTGGGCGGCTTTTGGCCCCCATTCCCCGGGCGCATACGTGCCCAGCGGCGGCGCGCCGGAGGCCCAGCTTTTCTCAATGGGATCAATAATGGCCCAGGCCCGCTCCACTTCATCCCGCCTGATAAATAATGTGGAATCGCCCAAAATTGCGTCCAGCAGCAACCGTTCGTACGCTTCCGGCGAGTAGCTGCCAAACGCACCCGCATAGTGAAAGCTCATCTCCGCCGGGGCGATGCGCGTGACCGTATCAGGCTTCTTGGCGTTCACCTGCAGCGAAAAACCCTCCTGCGGCTGCACCCGCAGGCGCAGCACGTTGCTGGCCACGGTGGCGCCTCCGGCGTTAAACAACACGCCCGGTGCGCCGCGGAAATGCACCGATATTTCCGAAACCGCCCGGGGCATGTGCTTGCCGCTGCGCAGGTAAAACGGCACGCCCTGCCACCGCCAGTTATTAATAAACAACTTGACCGCCGCAAACGTCTCCACCGTGCTGTCCGCCGCCACGCCCTTTTCCCGTTGATACGCTTCGGCGGGCTTTCCACCAAATTGGCCCCCGCCGTACTGCCCACGCACGGTTTGCGCCGCAACCTGCTGGGCCGTCACCGGCTGAATCGACCGCAACGCCTTCACTTTTTCATCGCGAATGGCGTCGGCGTCCAGGGCCACCGGCGGCTCCATGGCCACCAAAGTTAACAACTGCATCAGATGATTCTGCACCATGTCGCGCAGCGTGCCGGCGGTTTCAAAATATCCCCCGCGCCCCTCCACGCCCAGCGTTTCACCCACGGTAATCTGCACATGCTCCACATATTGCCGGTTCCACACCGGCTCAAAAAGGCCGTTGGCAAAGCGGAACACCAGCATGTTCTGCACGGTTTGTTTGCCCAGATAATGGTCAATGCGGAACACTTCAGACTCGTCGAACACGCGATTAATGGAAGTGTTAAGTTCCTGCGCGGTTTGCAGATCTCGCCCGAACGGCTTCTCCACAATAATCCGCCGCCACGCACCCCGGTCAAACGGATCTATGTTGCCCAGCCCCGCCGCGCCCAGTTGGCCGATGATCTGGTCAAACTCCGTGGGGCTGGTTGATAAATAAAACATCCTGCGCCCGCCGGTTCCGAATTGCTGGTCAAATTCCGCCAGGCGCTTCGCCAGGCCGGCGTACCCGGCGGCGTCTTCAAAGCTGCTTTGGTGGTAAAAAATACGGGGCGAAAGCTTGTTCCAGACCTCCATATCCACCGGCTTGCTGCGCGAAAACTTTTGCAGGGACTCCAGCGCCTCTTTGCGGAAAATTTCATCGTTCTTGGGCCGCCGCGCAAAACCCACCACCACCGTTGACGGATTTAGCAAGTCATCCCTGGATAAATTGTAAATTGCCGGCAACAACTTCCGATGCGTTAAATCGCCGGTGGCGCCAAAGATGACAATCACGCACGGCAAAGCCTTGGGCGGCTCGCGTAGTTGCAAATTAAATTCCAATTCTTTGGCCACGCGAAATCTCCTGTAAAACTCAAACGCTGCCTTGGAAAGTCCAAGCCATGGTCATCATACCCGCGGCCGAAAGCTGGTTCACGCCGCCCGTCGGACGCCTCGAAAGGCCGCGGCGCCCAGACGCTTGTCTTGCAGACAGTTCTGAACCGCCCAGCGAATTTCGGCGTCGGCGCTTCTCGCGGTCCGGGCGCCACAGCGGAAACCTTGTTACGCCAAAGCATCTGAAGGTCCGCTGGCCGCCTCGGGCGTCGTCGGCGTTGCCGCCGCTGGCAGCGGCGCGCCCGCTGGCACGGCGGTGGCTGGGGGCGCGGCCGGGCCCTTCGCCGCGGTTGCCGTGGCCCCGCCTTGGCCCTGGCCCTGGCCCTGATTCCGCCGGTCATTGCCCGATAACGTTTGCACATTCGGATGCGCATGCACAATTAATACTGAACAGTGGCTGCGCTGCGCGGCCGATTCCTGCCGGCGCCCCAGTAGCGGCCTTCGCAGGTTCCACACCGGCGAGAGCCCGAGCACCATCAAGTCGTATTTGGCCGATTCTTCGATCACTGTTCCCGCCGGGTCTTCACTTTCCAGCACCTGCATGCGCACGGCATTGGCGCTGCCTTCCGCGGGCAGATGCCGATCCACCAATTTCTGCACGCCCAAATGCTCGGCATCGCTGCCGCCCTTGGGCTTCACCACATGCAGCACGGTTATTTTAACATCCGGCATGTGGCCCAGTCGCTCCGCCGCCAGCAGGGCCCCGGCATCCTGCGCTTCACCCAAATAGGGCACCAGCACCTTCCGCACTTCATGCAGGCCCTTGTCCACCACAATGGCCACATGCGATGGCGAATTGCGCAAAACCTGCCCCACGCTCCCCCCCACCACCGACCGCGTAAACACCGGCTTGTGCCAGCCCATGACAATCCATTCCGCGTGATACCGACTGGCGGTTAAACAAATATCGGCCTGCACATTGCGTGATATAAAATGCAGGGCCTGCAAAGGCACGCCCAACGTCTTGGCTTGGGTCTCGGCCACATCCAGCGGATCGCCCTGCGGAAACCGCGATGTCGCCCGTTGTCGGCGTTCCTCCGGGCGGTCCATGTGCAGCGCGATCATCTTGCCCCGGTTCGCCCCCATGAGCATCCGCCCCATATTAATTAATGCCGGCGCTGAACCCACATACGCCACCGGCGCCAGCACCGTGGGCCCGCTTACTACGCCTGGCCCGGCGGCTTCGGCCTCGGCCATTTCCTTGCGCTGCCGTGCGGGGGAATACAACAAGCGCATCAGCGGTTGGGTCATCAGCGTGGTGACAATGGCCATCACCACCATGATGGCGAAAAGTTCCTTGGAAATCACCCCCATGTCGTACCCAATGTTCAGAATAATTAATTCCATCAGGCCACGGGTGTTCATCAACACGCCCAGCAGCGAAGACTCTCGCCACGACATGCCGAACAGCTTGCCCGGAATCATCACGCCGAAAAACTTGGCCCCCACCGCCGTGGCAATGATCGCGCCGCAGATGATCCACTTGGTGGAAGTGTCCATGCCCCCCAGGCTGGTGCGCAATCCCGTAAGCGCAAAGAAAATTGGCAATAAAAAAAGGAGCGTGAAGTCTTCCATTTTTTCCGAAAGATGCTTCACAAATCGGCTTTCTGAAGGCATCACCGCGCCCAGCAGAAACGCTCCGAAAATGGCCTGAATCCCAATGGCGTCCGTGGCCACGCTGCTGCCTAATAGCAATAGAAAGATAACCGCCAGCACGTCCTGCGAAACATAACCGCGCGTTTCATAATGGGCCTGCAGCCGGCCCAAAAATTGGCGCACAAAAAATACCATGAAACAGATGAACGCCGCCGTGAGCGCCACCGTCCAAATCACGCTAAGCACCGGATCTTTTTCCGCTTGACCGCCCAGGCCCTGCCCGTGCGCCACCGCCAGCACCACCGCCAGCAGGCACCAGCCCAGCACGTCGCTCATGGCGGCACAGGTGGTGGCCACCACCCCCGTACGCGTTTTTTGTAAATTCCGCTCCGCCAAAATCCGCGCCAATACCGGAAACGCCGTGATGGCCATAGACGCGCCAATAAACAACATCAGCACCGGCAGACTCGAATGAATCCCCACCAGGTGCGCTTTGCCCACCGTATGGTACAGCACCCACGCCAGGGCGGCGCCGGCCACGAACGGAAAAAACGTGCCGATGGCCCCCGTGGCCAGCGCCGTCTTGCCATGACCTTTTAACAAACTCGGATCAAGCTCCAGTCCCACTAAAAACATGAACAGGATGACGCCCAGTTGCGCCAGCGCTTCTAAAAACACCAAAGACGTTTTCGGAAACAGCATCGTCATGTACCGACCATGGTCGATAAGCCCCAACACCGACGGCCCAATCAACAGCCCACCGATCATTTCGCCGACCACCTGCGGCTGCTGAATACGGCGCATCACCCAGCCCAACAAGCGGCAGACGAACAATATTACCGCAATCTGAACGATCAACAGTTCGAGATTGAACATGCATTTCCTTCCATCGCATACCATTGCGCCCGGGCCGGCGCCATGCTCCGCATGAACGCGCGCCTGCCGCCGCGGGCCCGGCCCTTCGTGCCCCCAGTAAGATACCCCAAGCCGCCGATTCTGGCATCCGCGAAGGCCTGAAGCTTGGCGCACCGGCGCCCGGGGTGCAAACGTCATGTGCATACGAACGCGCACGGCAGCAAAAATTTCAAACCGGTGTCCAGAACTATTAGCCGCTCGCGCCGGCCCATTGCGCCGCGACGGGGCGCGCGCCGGCTAATCAGGGCGTGAACATTTCATACCACGTAACGGTGCGCGGCCCCCCCTTTTCGATCGCTGGTCACTGATCATTGATCATTGATCATTGTTGTCTCGCCCAGAGGCTCACGCGGATTCCCACAGATTCGGCGGCGAAATGATCGGTGGGCTGTTGATTGGGCCGTCGGTGTTGGGGCTTATCGACCATGGTCGGTACATGACGATGCTGTTTCCGAAAA
>JAJZCU010000216.1:0-613 GCA_021828935.1 Planctomycetota bacterium
GGGGCCGAGTTTGCGCATGGGCACAATCGTAAAATATTGGAAAATAATTCCCAGCGCGTAGGCCAGCGCAAAATCCAAAATAAATTTTGCGTAGAGCGCGTGGTGGGCAACGCTTCCAAAAAAGCTTAGCGCCGCCGCGAAGATGATCGATTCCGCAATGATGTCACCGAGCGTACAACCGGCGGCGCAGTGGCTGGTTGCCACGGCCGCCATGGCCCAAAAAGGCTTCTGTTTTTCGGGCATCGGTTTGCCATGTTCGCCGGGTTGTTTTTCCTGCATCATGGCGTGGTGGGTGGAAAGGCGGCCAAAGCGGTAATAGCCCCAGAGGGCCACCGGGCCGAAATACAGAGCATTGACCGGCCACACAATGTTCATAATCCACATGTGCTGGGGATTTTTGAGTTCATCCAACGCGACCAGCAAGGCGCAGGCAAATCCCAGCAGCAACGCCATCCACGACAAAAGTTGCAGCCAATCAGGAGGGTGGAACATTCGGTACCGCCTTTCGCTTCCATCAAGCTTGGGCGAGCAAGGCGCATACCTATCCCGACGACGACATGCCGGGCTCAGCGGCGAAATCGCGCGCACATATCGTGGCGCCATGGTATTTTAT
>JAJZCU010000216.1:623-4921 GCA_021828935.1 Planctomycetota bacterium
ATTGTCCGTCAGACAACCTTGAAAAATAGGCCTTTACCGGATCGGCGTAGCCGCGCGGCAGGGCGCCGTGGCCGGCGGCGGCCATTTTGCGCATCTTGCGTCGCATGGCCGGGCTGTTGTCAATCTCCACGCCGGTTTGGGCCCCGGCCAGCACCTTGGCGGTATTGAGACTGCGCACCGCTTCTTTTTGATACAGCAGCGCCGTGTGATAATCATATTTTCGCAAAGAACGCGCGGCGTTGCGCATCAACACGGCGGCCTGCAACAGTTTAAAGTTGGCGAAGCTTTGCGTGTGCAGTTCAATTTGCAGGCGTTCGGCAACCTGCCGCAGTGCGGCCTGGCGTTGGGCCAGGCGCTTCAAGGGGCCGTTAAACTGCGGGGCGGGGCCTTCCAAACCGCGGGCGGCATACCCATTAATTTTTCCGCCGCCGGTGGCGCCGCCGGGGGCTTCTTTGGACGTGTCTTTTACCACGCCGTTGCTGAAGGGTTCATTGGTTAAGCGTGTCGGCGTGCGGCGGCCACCCTTGCCCACAGCGGTATTGCCAACCATTTCACCGCTGGCCCGGCCTTCGCGACCTTCGCCGCTACGGCCCTGAATTTCATCATTTCGCGGCATCTGGTTGCCGGTGACGCCCTGGGCGCTCATATCGCTAATTGGGCCGTCGGCGGCGGCCCAGCCGTTGCCTTTGTTAATAGAATCGGCCCATTTGCTGCCCAGGCTTTCCATCTGATGGGTCAAATCTTCCTGGTTGTCCATCAGTTTGCCGATCATGTCCTGCAACTTTTTGGGCAATTGCGGCATGGGGACATCATTCTGGCCGACGGGGTCTTCCATGGACCAGCGACTGCGGTCGGGCTTTTGCATCAGCCACTGTTCAATGTGGGAAGTAAGCTTTTTGGCGTCTTCGAGGCCTTCCTGTTCCAGCGGCGTGGCGATTTTGACCATCTTGGCGCCGAGAGCCTTTTTGGACATGGCCAGTTCCACATTAATTTCTTCCATATCATCCTGCAGCGAGGCATTGGCCTGGTCCTGCTCGGCAATGTTGCTCATGTCCAACACGGCCTGGCGCATGAAATTGTGCCATTTGTCCTCCACCGCCTGGGCCTTTAATAATTTTTGCAAATCTTTCTGTGAGTATTGGTCTCGCGGCTTTTTGGCCAGGCTCGCGGAGGTGTTAATAACGCCCTGTTGCTGCTTTTCCAGCTTTTTCATGGCGGCCAGCATCTTTTTCCATGCCCCGTTGCCGCGGTTTGGCACTTTGGCGCCCTGGTGGGAAAGCAGGAAGTTGGAGGCGTGCGTGTGCTCATGGGCAATGGCCAGCAGGATTCCAAAACATCAATCACGCGGTTTTGCTGAGTGCGCAGGGCCTGGCCGATGGGCGGCGCCTGTCCGGCCGCGCTTAACAATGTAATGTCTCGGGCCCGGTCGGCGGCATTGGCGGCGTTCCCGGCGACCAGTTCAACCAGGGCCTGGCGCACCACCATCATGCGGTGCGTGAACGGAAAATGCGTGATCGTGGCGCCCATGGATGTTTTCAAACCATCCTGGCCGGTCAGCACGGCGGCGGCCAATTGGCGCGTCTGCGGCAGGGCCAGCGCCTTAAGCAGGGGCGCGGCCTGATGACGCAGGGCCCGCTGCGTTTTCAGGAAGGCCATTAATGCGGCCTGTAATTTTTGCCAGCGGTTGATGCCGTGCTTATGCACCACCGCAACTTTGGCAACAAATGTCACCTTGATAATGCGGCTTCGGGCGGTTTGTGGCCCCAACTGCACGCCCCCCAGGCGCATGGTACGGTTGTCCGTGGCGGAAAAGCGCAGGCGCACGCTTTGGCCCGCATGGTATTTTTTAGCTGGAAAAACCAGATGCGCATGTTCAAAGGCGTTGCGCGCGGGCTGGCCATTTTCGGCATTGGCGATGGCCCAGTTGCGTACCGTGTGAAACGCCTTACTGCCGTTGGCAACGGACAGCCGAACGTTGGTCAGGCCATACATGCTGCCGGCGCTGGCCGCCGCCACCAGCGCGCTGCCCGGCTGCACTTGCAGGCTGTGACGCGGCTGCACAATATGCAGCGCCGGCGGGGGATCTTTCACGGCGGTAATTTTAACACTGCCGGATTCCGAACCGGTCGCGGCCCCAATGGCGGGCAGCCGGGTAAGCACGCGGCCGGCGGCGTCTTGCAGTTCAATGCGGTAGCGCGTTGTGGCGGCCAGCGTAAAGCTGCAATGAAAATGTTGATTGTCGGTGGTGGTCATGGGCAATGGCTTGCTGTTAAGTATCCGCAGCGTGGCGGTGATGTTGGGGATGCTGTAATTCAGCGCGGCGGCGATGCGTATTGAGCTGCCCAGCGGCGCGGCGAAGGATGCCGCCAAAGGCGAAATTTGCGTTTTGGCCAACGCCATGGTGGTGGGTTTTTCGTGCGTATACGCGGGCGGCGTGACGCGCGTGTCCAAGTTGTTCAGCGTGATGTGGGGCAGCACGCGGATGGCGTATTGGTTGCTCTGCGAGTCCCCCGCGTTAATAAAATAACGCATGTTTTCCGCCGCCGTGGCCAGCGTATAGCGGTAGCGGGCGTTGTGCTGGCCGAAAGGCGCCATGCTGTAGACTCCGCTTTTACCGCCGGCATAGGCGATGTGCAGGCGCACGGGCACGATCTGGTCGTTCACTGCCTTTACGCGCACGGAAAAGACCACCGATTGCCCCGCCAGCAGCGACGCATTGCCGGGCAACACGCGGACGATTTTGGTCTTGCCCTGGCGCGGCACAAAAGCGGCGGAAGAAAACAGCACCTGCATTCCGCGGCTTAACGTCGCCGGGAACACCGCGGAAATCAGCAGCAGCAATGCCAGACCCGCGGCCGCAAAGTACCAGCCCGTGAGTTCCTTGCGCCACGGAACGGCTTGTTCCAGGTTGTGGCCGGCGGTGCGGGCGTCAATTTCTTTGAGCAGCTTGGGAATCCACGCATGATGGGCGGGGGCGTCTTTATTGGGGCGCGATTTTGCGGCCGCGCCACGGTATTCTTCCGCCAGTTGAACGGCGTTAATAAGTTGGTTGTGCAATGGAGCGCCGTCGGCGGGGGCGTGCTGTTCAACGGCTCGGGCGATGCGGGCAAAGCTGGGCTGCTGCCACAGGGCACGGTGCAAAAACGCGAAATAACAGCCCACGCCCGAGGAAAGCCAGAATGCAATGAGCAATAGTCGGATGGCGGGGCCTGGGCTAACGAAGCCGGCCAATATTAAAATAGCCACCGCCAGGGGCAGTAGTACGGCAATGGTTTTACCCACGCCGCCCAAAATGTCCGCCGCGCGGAACCAACCGGCCGCCCGATCCAGCCGTTCGGCCAGTGAGTGAAATTCTTGCGGATAGTGGTCACTGGTGCGGAGCGTGGTCATTTCAGTAAGTCCCTCGCAGAGGCGTCAATGGATGCGGGGCTTTCGCCAGAAACGTCTGGCGGGGATTGCCGGAGGAGGGAATCGAACCCACACTCTCTTGCGAGAACCGGATTTTGAGTCCGGCGCGTCTGCCAGTTCCGCCACTCCGGCTTTATTGGGGCAGGGTTATGATTATAGACCATGGCAGGTTTATCGCAAGCGCCGCGTTGTTGTCCTCCCGGTTCGCAGTTTGGTTCACATTTCGGCACTCTGGCCGTAAGTCTGCTGTTTCCGAGCCGGCGTCCGTCGTGGAGCGGCGCCGCTGGGCGAAGGCTGCGGCGGCCTCACGCGGGAGTCGTTGCGGTTCGTGCCAAGCATATGCCGGTCCGCATAATCCCGCCGTGACGTTCGCCGGGGCATTGCTGCCCCGTTCTCGCGCATGCCCTGGCGCATGTTCTGGCGCATGTATCGCCGCTGTTGCTTCTTTTGCCGCGGCCCCCATTGCCGCCGCTGCCATAGCGGCCACAAAATGCAGGGCTGCATCCAGCGGCCAAGCCGTGGCGCGTATCGGGCTAACGATCTGGGGCAGGGCCCGATCTTCCAGGCCCGCCGCGTGCGCTACTTGGCAAACGCAAAGGCCGTTTGGACCAGAAGCTGCGCGCTCCGCCCGACGCAACGCCAACGCTACTGCCCCCTGTCCGCCGGCGTTTTCATAGCGGGCAAACTCTCCACGCCCCAGGCCGGCAGCAGCTGCTACTCGACGGGACAGATCCGCGGTCATTGGCGTCGTCTGATCCGCCCAGCAGGTAATAACGATGTCAGCGCGATCTTGTTGCATAAGAATTCCGGCCCGGTCTAAAAGGCCGCACACCGCCCCGTTTGTATAGCCCAGCGTCTCGCAGGGCCCATGAATTCCAAAGTGGATGCGG
>JAJZCU010000217.1 GCA_021828935.1 Planctomycetota bacterium
CTTTCCGACCCGTGCTTACGCCCACCCTTGAGGCCCACAATATGCATGCTGAACAATACTTTGTGCCCGCGGAAACCGTGGCGGCACTGCGTCGGCAACGGGCCGCCAATGCCCGCATCGTCTGTGTTGGCACCACCACCGTGCGCACGCTGGAATCGTGCGCCGCGGAGATTTTACAGCAGGAAACCCCGCCCGCCCCGCTGGCCGGCCGGACCAACCTGTTAATTTCGCCCGGCTACCCATTCAAACTTACCGATGTGCTGCTGACAAATTTTCATCTGCCCCGCAGTACTTTATTAGCATTGGTGGCCGCGCTGGTTGGTCTGCCCACGCTTAAACGCCTCTACGCCGAGGCCATCGCCCACCGCTACCGCTTCTACAGTTTCGGCGACGCCATGCTGGTTTTGCCGTAGCGGCGGCGCTTCAGTTGCGTGAATTTCACGTCGGCCCCGCCGGCTCATCGCCTTCAGCGGACCTTCATCTTGTTGCGCGACACGAACCGCACCAGTAAATTGAAGATCAGGATAAGCACAATGAGCACCAACATGCAGGCCCAGGTCTGGTGCTGCCAACTGGGCCGGGGCGGCGATTGGTAGGCCTTGTACACCTCAAACGGCAGGGCCGACATGGGTTTGTTTGGATCCGTTGACAGGTAATTGTTTCCGCCGGCGGTGAACAGCAGTGGCGCGGTTTCTCCGGCGATGCGGGCAATGGCCAGCATGATACCGGTGATGATGCCCGCGCGGGCGGTCGGCAATATCACGCGGAACAGCGTCTGCGTACGCGAGGCGCCCAGACCCAACGAAGCTTCGCGCAAATGCGCCGGGACCAGCTTTATAATTTCCTCCGTGGTGCGGGCGATGATCGGGCACATGATAAACGCCAGCGCCATGGCTCCCGCCCAGCCTGACGGGTCCCCCTTGGCCACAAACGGCGCCACCATTTTTACGGCGCGCATCAAGCGCAGCGCGAAGCCGTGATAAAGATTTATCCGCCGTACAAATATTTCATACGCCAGCACGCCCACCAGAATTGACGGCGCCCCGGCCAGCACATCCACCACCAGGCGCACCAGATGTGAAAACCAGGCGTCACGCGAATACTCTGCTAAATAAATGCCGCAAAGTATCCCCACCGGCACGCCAAAAATGCTGGCCAGCCCCACCATGATCAATGTGCCCACAATGCTGTTGGCCGCTCCGCTGGGGGCACTTGGGTGTCGGCGGCTGGCCTGTGAATGAAAGAAGAAATTCCAATTTAGATATTCGGCGCCACGATAAAAAATGTAGCCGAAAATGGCGAAAAGACAGAACACCGCCAACGCGGCAACACAAGTACAGAAGATGATCATGCCCCAGCTAATCAGGCGCGCCTTGAGGTTGTAAAGCCGCTGGCGCCGCGCTGGCGAAGAGTTTGTCGGGAGCGTGCTCATGCCGTGTAGGCCTCCGCGGGGCCAAGGTCAGTTTTGGGGGGGCCGTCGGACGGCGGCGGGTTTCTCCCGGCGCGTTTTCCGCCGGACGCCTGGGCCTTGCGTCGCGTAACGCGCATCACCAGAAGTCTCGCCAGCGTGTTCATGATCAGGGTGGACATCAGCAACACTAACCCCACATAAAATACCGCGGCACGATAAATAGTGTGGTCGGTGGAAGTGAATTCATTGGCCAGCAGTCCGGCCATGGTCTGGGCGCTGGCAAACAGGCTCAGTTTAATTTGGTCGCTATTGCCGATGACCATGATGATCGCCATGGTCTCGCCCACTGCCCGGGCAAAACCCAGAATGATCGCCCCATAAATACCCGTTGATGAGTAGCCCAGCACCACCCGCGTGGCCTGCCACCAGGTGGCGCCCAGCCCATACGCGCCCTGCTCCAAGTCCGGCGGCACCGCCCGCAACACGTCCCGCGTAACCGCCGTGATAATCGGCGTGATCATCAACGCTAAAATCAACCCACCCGCCAATAAATCAGCGCCGTACGCTCCGCCATGCACCAGGTTTGCCGGGAACCACTCTATTTTATGGTGGCGGTAATGGCCCACCGGTATCAGTTTGATGTGCCGCCCGATCGCCTTGAGCCACGGTTCTCCGTGATTCTGCAGCCACGGCACCATGATCAACGCCCCCCATAATCCATACGCAATGCTGGGCACGGCCGCCAGCAATTCCACTAAAAAAGAGACCGTGCCGCTGAGCCATTTTGGCGCGATTCGCACGATCATAATCGCACTGCCCAGACTCACAGGCACCGCAATTAGCAAGCCCAAAAACGAGGACATGAATGTGCCATAAACAAATTGCAGAACCCCGTATCGATCCTGGCCCACAACTGGGTTCCAATGGGTGGAAACTAGAAAGCCCCAACCATAGCGGCGGATCGCGGGCAGCGATTGTGAAAAGATCATTCCCACCAACAACGCCAGCAGCAGCAGCATGGCCGCAGCGCCCGCCAGCGCCAGGGCATGCATTGTCCAATCCGCCTTCTTGCCTAAGACCAGCCCACGGCGCGGCGCCGGCAACGTGCCGGCGGCGGCGCCAGATGGCGGTGCGGGGGGTTCGGCGATGGAGTTTGGCATCAACAGTTCCTGCGACCGCGACCAGTGGCCGCGCATGTGCCCCCATCATAAAAATTCCCCGCCTTAGGGCAAGGCGGGGAATTCACAAGGGCAACTGGAGGCTGGCTTCCGGATTGCCGGAAGCTACTTCAACAGCGGTTGGCCTTTGTAAGTAACGGTTTTCAACTGCGCAATCAACCGCTTTTGCATGTTCGATGGCAAGCGGGCGTATTGCATGCTTTTGGCGTAGTTCTGACCCTTGGTCAAAATCCAATGAATGAATTTCACCGTAGCCAGGGCCTTCGCATGGCTCCTCATGTAGTCCATATCCTTATAGATGATCAGATACGTGAAGCCGGAAATCGGGTAGGCCTTCTTGCCCGGAGGGTTGATAATCGGCAGCCGGAAGTCCTTCGGCAGATGTTTCACCAACGCCGCCTGGGCCACTACCACGCCATGAATCGTTGGTTTCTGTGGAACGCCCGCCTTATTTACCATCAATGCGTATGGCAGGTGACCATCCATGGCATAGGCAAATTCCACGTATCCAATGGCGCCGCGCGTTTTTTGAACAATGCCCGCCACACCGCTGCTGCCGTTTCCGCCGCGCCCCATTGCCGGCCAACGCACCATGGTTGACTGCCCCACATGCTGCTTCCAACGCTTGCTCACCGACGATAAATAGCCGGTGAAAATATACGTCGTGCCGGAGCCGTCTGAACGGTGCACCACCAAGATGCGCAGGTGCGGCAGAGTCACGTTCGGGTTCAGGGCTTTAATTGCGCTGTTATCCCAGTGCCGGATGCGCCCCAAATAAATATTCGCCAGCGTTTTGCCGTCAAGATGAACGTGGGTGCTTGGCGGCACCCCCGGCAAGTTGTAGCTCATCACTACCGGCCCGGCCACTTCCGGGAAGTGCAGCACCGCAGTGGGCGTGTGGCGCATCTGTGAATCGGTCATGGGTGCGTCTGAACCGCAGAAGTTGACCGTTTGCGCCGTGATGTCTTTAATGCCGGTGCCGGACCCCACTGCCTGATAATCAATTTCCACATGCGGATGCGTCTTTTCATACTGCGGAATCCATTTTTTAAGCATGATTGGCGCCACAAACGTCGATCCCGCCCCGCGGATGTCCGTAGCGGCATGGGCCACGGCCCCCGCCGCCAGAATGGCTGCTACCGACGTAAGCAGCCTGGTTTTGGATGGGTAGGACATAAAAACCTTCCTTTCAACACAGAACGCACCAGACACCGGCCAAATCAAACGTTGATCTACCGCGCTGGCGATGCGTCCATTGGAACGTCCCCATGTTAAGGCAGTGTTAAGCAAACGTTAATCTTCCGCTTGATCCGCGGAAGGTCGTGCTCCCATCCAGCCCCATCCATTCATGGTGGGGCTTTATTCCACGTTCACATGGCGCCGTCGTTCGCACGCATCCGCCACGCCCCATTGCTCATTTTTGGACCACGGCCCGCCGTCTCACCGGGATCACCCGCGCCCAGTGGAGGTAATACGACGGATACTTTGGCGGCAGCGTGACCGTCGTCACGCGCCCCGTCTTGTGGTCGTAGAACATAACGGAATGCTCTCGCATGTTAATAAATGTAAATACATCTCCGCCCGACGATGACGCGAACGACTCGCTCATCACGCTCATGGGAAACCTGAACTTCTTTCGCCAAAGGATCCTGCGCCGGCGCAGGTCGTAAATGAACAACGTCGCTGCCACCGGTGTGGAGTTAATCTTGCTGGGGTTGTACCCCGTGAAAGTAAGGCACGCCAGACCCGCTGCCCCAGCGTGGTGGACCGCGTGCACCTGCATAATCCCACGGAGCGCACGTATGGGCCGAAACCTTCCGCGGGACATATTTGCGCCCGTCAGACGCTGTATTCTCCCGGCGCCGCTCCAAGCTACCAGGCCGAAATGGGGGACGTAGCACACGCCGCCGTTTGCCGGGACCACATTGCCCATGTGCGATAGCCGCATCCCCGGGACCGACGCCAGCACAAGGCCAGATGGGTGGCTTGAGCGGTATGCGTAGGAAAACATGACAACGCCGCGGATCGCTTCAGCGTTGGCGAGCATGTGTTCCGGCCTGGGGATCGTGGCCCGCCCGACGACCGCACCCGTTCTGGTTGCCAGGTGGATCATCTCAAGACCGTCATGCCCGGTCAGTGGCCCCGCGACAGTCGTAAAATAGAGGGCCCGCCGCTGAACGACCATGCCATGGGAAAAACCTTCCATCAGTATCGGCACTCGCAGGTTATTGGGAAGGATGAACGCGCCCGCGGGTGTGCCGTCTCGGATGTTCCAAAGATTGGCGTGGCCGGTTACAGCGGTC
>JAJZCU010000218.1 GCA_021828935.1 Planctomycetota bacterium
GCCAGGATGGCCACCCCCCCATTGGGGCGTTATGGGGGGTGGGCTTCCAGCCCGGCGCAGGTACGTCTGCGCCAAGATTTGATCTCAAATGGCATGCGTGCGATGCGCCGGCCAGGATGGCCGCCCCCCATTGTATGTCTACGCCAAGGGTTGGTATCAAATGGCATGCGTGCGATCCGGCGGCCAGGATGGCCACCCCCCATTGCACCCCCCATTCTCAAGCCCCACCATTAATGGTGGGCTGGTGCGCGGTATGAAACCGCGCACCTCCAGACGTTCGCCACACAAATTATTACGTGCTTGACAGCGCGGGCGGCGTGACCTATCTTTTGGACAAGTACTTGTTTCCTCATTTTAAGGTGCGTTCTATGCTGGGATTTCGCAAGGCACTCGGAACGGCTGGCCTTCTTTTGCTGGCTGTTTTTGTGGGTTTGTTGTCTCCGGCGCCAATTGCTGCGGCCGCCAATGCCACCCCTCTGATCCATCTGGTCAATCCGTTTATTGGTACCGCCTCGGGCGGGAACACCTTTCCCGGCGCCACGCTGCCCTTTGGCATGGCGCAGTTGTGCCCGGACATGTCGCCCAAACGGGTCAATGGCGGTGCGTGTTACGTCTACACACTGCATCACATAGACGGCTTTAGCATGACGCATTTAAGCGGCACGGGCTGTACGAATTACGGCGACGTTTTTTTTACCGCCACCACCGGACCGCTGAAAACCCGTGCGGCGCAGTACCATTTCAGTTACAGCCATAAGAATGAAACCGCGCTGCCGGGATATTATCAGGTGTTTGAAAAAACCTGGGGCGTCAACGCGCAACTGACCACCACGCTGCGTTGCGGCATGGCGCGCTTCACGTTTCCCGCGGGCAAAACCGCCAATATTATTGTGCCCATCAGCCATGTGATGACCAACTTAAGTTTTCCGTGTCATCTCAAATTTGTTAATCATCGTTTGCTCACAGGGTATGTCACCAGCGACGTGTTTTGCAGCGCCTGGCCGCCGCTGCCGGTTTTCTTTGCCATGCAATTCAGCAAGGCGCCCAAACAGTTGGGCATGTGGAAGGGCGGCAAGATCAGCCCCGGTAAGATGCTGGCGAACATGAAGACTCAGAAGCCCGCGATCGGCGCCTATGTAACCTATGCGGCCAGCAGCCGGCCGCAAACCATTGAAGTGCGTGTGGGCATTTCGTATATCAGCGCGAAGGGCGCTCTGCGGAACCTTAAAGGTGAGATGAAATCCTGGAATTTCAACCGGTATCGCAGCACGGCCGAAGCCGTCTGGAACAAAGCCCTGTCCGTGATTAAGGTTTCGGGCGGGTCGCACAATCATCGCGTGACTTTCTACACGGCGCTGTATCATGCGCTGCTGAATCCGACGGTATTTAACGACATTGATGGTCGTTACATTGGCTACGACAACAAAATTCATCATGTCGCGCCCGGCCATAAATACATGTATGCCAACTTTTCGGGGTGGGACATTTACCGCAGCGAAGTGCCTTTGCTGACGGTCATTGAGCCGAAAAAACTGGCCGATATGGCGCAATCCATTGTGGAAATGGCCAAGCAGTCGGGCATCATTGGTCGCTGGCCGGCGGCCAACCGCCCCGGCGCCGTCATGGTGGGTGATCCGTTATCAATAGTGATGGCCACCACATGGAATGCGGGCATCCACAATTTTGATATTAAGCGGGCCTATACCGCCATGCTTCATATGGCCAAGTTGCATCATGCAAAACATTTCGCAGCCAGTTGCAATGTGGCATCCGCGGAAGAGTACGATGTTGCTTTTGCGGCGTTGGCGGGCATTGCGCGGCAACTGCACCACTTCCGCGAGGCGGCAATACTGACCGAATGGGCCCAGCAGTACCGCGTGATGTACAACCCGCTGACACGGTTTATGCAACCACGCTTGGCCAATGGCGCCTGGGTGCCCATTTTTGAAAAGACCACCTGGGGGCCGCATTACGTCGAAGGCACCGCATGGGAGTACATTTGGCTGGTGCCGCAGGATGTCGCGGGGTTGGTTGATCTGCTCGGGGGCAATCGGCCGTTCTGCCACCGGCTGGACAAGTTTTTTAATGACAACCATTACGACGCCGGAAATGAGCCGGACCTGCAAGCCCCATTTTTATTCGACTATGCCTGTGAGCCCTGGCGCACGCAAGCGGTTGCGGCCGCCGAGGCGGACCGCTGCTTCACCAATACGCCCGGCGGTTTGGCCGGCGGCGGCAACGACGACTGCGGTGAAATGTCGTCGTGGTATGTGCTGTCACAACTTGGGCTGTACATGGTGGACCCAGGTCGGCCCAATACCACCTGGGAACTGTGTACGCCCCGGTTCCGCAAGGCTGTTATTAAGCTTGGCGCCCCTTACGCGAAGGGCACTTTCACGATCACTGCGGCCCACGCGGGCGGCAGCAACATGTATATTCATAGCACTCAGTTGAATGGTCAGCCACTAAACAAACCATGGATTTTTTCCTCTGCCGTGGTGGCCGGGGGAACGTTGCATGAAACGCTTGGTAAACGCCCGGACAAGCAGTGGGCGTCTGCGCAGGCGGAAGTGCCGCCGTCCATGTCCACGGACACGCCGGCGAATCTTTTGGCAATTAACCATGGCGGCGCCGCCTGGCCGCAGCAGAACCTGATTCTTAACAGCAATCCCGCGGCGTTTAACGTGGGCGTTCCGAACATCAGCCTGGTTAAACTTAAAAGCTGCGGGTGCATCCACAACCGCTTGGTACTCACGGGCGCAAACTCCGAAGAGCAGACGCGCGCCTGGTTTCAACAGCGCGTCACGGTGGGGGGGCCGTGGACGCTGAAGTTTCGGTATCACCTGCTTAAGGCCGGCCAGGGCGGATTTTACGTTGTGGTGCAGAACAACCGCTTTACGCAGCACATGCCGTTCCGCGGTCAGTCCGCCGCCGCCAAAGGCTTTACGGATGACAATGGCCGGGCGCCGCGGAATAGTTTTGGCCTGGGCATTGATAACAACGGCAAGTCGGTGTTGCAGGTGGCGTATTCGCGTGGCAAGGTCTACGGGCTGACACGGAAGAATATCGGCTCAACGGGGGCGGTGAATTTTTCCGCCGCGGGCGCCCCGATCACGGTGGTGGTGCGTTATAACGGCGCCAAAACGATCCGTTTTGAGGCCAAACGGCGAAGCGGACGGGGCGCCAGTGTGTTTAAGGCCAGCTATACGCTGCCCCATCAGCTTTCCCATATTCTTGCAAGCATGGATGGCTACGTTGGCTTTACGGCATCCAACGGCAACAGCGCCGCAGCGCAGCAAATTGGCGCTGTGCGGTTCTATGCCCAGCGTCTGGAGCCCATTTCCGCACGCGGGTATGACGCGAATTTGCTGATAAAAAATACCGCCCGTCTGGCGGGTGGTTCCCCATTAAAGCACAAGTATTTCAGCGATACGTTTGATGGCGGAACGGTTTTTTATCAAGCGGGTTTGGCGGGAGCGCCAGCCGGCAGCGGGCTGCCCGCCAATGGTCGCATCGCCAGCCTGGGCACGGTGTTTAAGCTTCAGCCATTTGGCGCGGATAATACGGTGTTTCTGAAGGCTGCTGGGCCAAAGACCGGGCATCTTGCGTTAACGAAGCCCGCCCCGTTCACTTCGCTGGCCATTTTGGCATCGTCCGCCTATGGCAATGGCATTGGCAACGTCACGCTTCATCTGCGCGACCAAGCTGGCAAAGCCCTGACCGTGACCACAGATTACGCCGCACCGGACTGGTACAACAATCAGTCCCGTGGCGCCACGCCGGATGGCAATGGTTATGGCGCCGCGATTCGGGGCATTGGCAAGCTCAAGATCAGCGACAGCCGCTTCTCGCTCAATGCACACTCCAGCGGCGAACCCGCCTGGTATGTAACGTACCTAAACATGGCCAACCTTGCCGGACGCATTGATGGGGCAGCCAAGGTGACCCGGGGCCTGAACCTTACGAAGGATACGCTGGAATCGTTGACATTTAACGGACCGGCAAACAAAGGCGGCAACACTGCGATATTTGCCATCAGCGGGGTGAAAGTTGGGGCGCCACAGCCCAAGATAGAGCAGTTTGGTGGCCGGCCGTAAGTTGCCGGGAACTAAAGGCCTCGGTTTGCCGGCAAACAGAATAATTCCACGGCGGCATGGCGGAGAAGCGCCGTGCCGCCGTTTTTTTTGGTGGGCGCCGAGGCCCACAATGGTGGGTGGTCCAATGGGGGGTGGTCCATCCTGGCCGGCGTAATGGGGGGTGGCCATCCTGGCCGGCGTACCGTCCGCTTCCCATTGCGAGCAGAATCTTGGCGTAGATGTGACTACGCCGGGCTGGAAGCCCACCCCCCATTGGGGTGGCCATCCTGGCCGGCGTATCCCACGCATGCCATTAGGGGACCAAATCTTGGCGTGGACGTGACTACGCCGGGCTGGGAGCCCACCCCCCATTACGATCATCCCCCATTGAAGCCCACCCCCCACATGCGGGGATAAGCGCTACAACGAATTAAATGAAATTATCCACAGATCGCCCAAAGGGCACCCGCAGATTGACACAGAGTTATGGCAACGACCACGACGGATTAAACCGCGGATGACGCGGATGGACGCGGATACGACGGGGAGGGGACGCGCGGCCAAAAAAATAAGATTTACGTTAACCACCGTAGTTAATCTGTGAAAATCTGTGTCATCTGTGGATAGCTGGTTAATCAATGAATAACTGTGAAATCTGCGGCGGATTACGACGACGACGACCGGTCAAACCGCGGATGACGCGGATGGACGCGGATACGACGGGGAGGGGACATGCGGCCAAAATAATAAGATTTACGTTAACCACCGTAGTTAATCTGTGAAAATCTGTGTCATCTGTGGATAGCTGGT
>JAJZCU010000219.1 GCA_021828935.1 Planctomycetota bacterium
CCGGCACGGTGACGCTGACCAACGGCGTCCGTGGTGGAAAGGGTGCGGTCAAAACCGTCCAGGTTATTAAAATAAATGAAATCGCCGGTGTGGACCAGCGTGCTGCCGGACATGAACGCATCGGCAATGCTGGCGGTTTGGCTATTGCCGGGCTGGCCGCGGATTTCCGGGCCGATCTCCTGGATCATGCTGCCGTTATCATCGAAGCCCCACAGCGTCACCGCCCCGGCAAAGCCGCCAGCCACATATCCCACCCGCTGGGCGATGCGTAAATCGCGTTCGTCGTAATCGTATTCAATGATATTGCCCAGCGGCTTGGTCTCTTTGATAAGATTCTGGTTGGGATCATACGCGTAGAGCGTGATCAGGCTGTCCGGGTTGGAATTTGCGGCGTCCATATTCTGGCTGATTTTATCGTCCAGCAGATCGTATGTAAAGAAATTTGTAAACCAGCCCGGCCGCAACGCGCCGCCAGGTCCAGGCTGCATGGGCAAATTGGCTGTGGTGCTGCCGTTGCCGGAAAGGGTGAACTGGCCGAAACCGGCGTCGCTGGGGTCCATTGAGACAAACTTTACCTGCCAATCCTGCGTATCCAGACGGATGGTGTTGCGGTTGGCATCAAAGTAAAACTGGATTTGGAAGTTGTAGGGCGCCGGGCCGGTGGCGCCGTACATTTCGCCCATTTCGTTGCGTTGATAGGTTTTGGTAAAGCCGTTGGGATCGGTCTCGGCCAAGGCGTTGCTTAGCATGTCGTAGGCACAGGACGGGCAGCCGGCAGCCCCCGCGCCGCCGCCTTCATAGCGGGTGGTTAGGTTCTGGTACACGCCCGGCGTATTGGTGCGGGGAATAATGTTGCCGGTGAATGCCGCCAAGTCCCCGTCGGCGCCGATCAAGTCCATCACCGTGCCTGGGTCGGCATCTTCCACCTTTGCCGCAAGCTGGCCGTATTGCTGGTTGGACAGAAAGTTCACAGCATATTGGCCGTTGCCTTCGGGATCGTTCAGGGGATACCTTATGTAGACCGTGAGGTTCCCCTCGGCATTGGTGTGCGTGGTGGTTTGGCCGCGCAGATTGGTGGTAAACAATTCCACGCGCGGCTGCGTTTGCCAGACGAATGGATCACCACCGCCGGTGTTGGGCAGCAGGCTCAAGGTGCTGGGATGCTGAATTTGCACGGTGTTGCCGACCATGGCCGCGGGCTGCAGGCCCGAATTGTTCCCATCGCCCGTGCCATCGCCGTTGACGTTGCCCAAGTCGGTCGCGAAGCCCGCGGGAAGTCCGCCATCCTGCATCTGGCCGCCGACATAGGCGACCAAATTTTGGATTTCCGTGGAGTTAAGCCCCAGCAGATTTTGCAGGACCACGCTGCCGGATATCGTGCCAGCTTGGTTTTTCTGATAATCAAAGGTAGTGAACGTGGCGTAGCGGCTGCGATCGGCATCGGTGGGCGTCACGCCGCCGTTCTGCGGGACAAAATAGACATTGGCCCCGCTGGCATTGACTGATATTGGGTTGCCCCGCGTGGAGATCACCGCGCATTCCTGGTTGGATATCGGATCGTAAAAATAGCTGGTGGTCAGTTGCGTTTGGCCGTTGCTGCCGGGGCGGCTGGGAACGCCAATCGTGTTGCCGGAAAATTTGGTTTCGGTCAGCAGCAGGAACTGTCCGTGATGACGTTAAGGAGGATATTGCCGCCGAGATTTTCCCACGCGTAGGTTTGTTTGCTGCCGTAGCGATCGGCCCAGGTTTGCAGTTTTCCGGGGGTGTTAATCAGCGAATTCAGACCGTAAAAGGTTGCCTGGCTGCCATCGGCGTTGGTGAGAACAAAGGTTTCGTTGGCGGCGCCGGCATTGTTGCATACCAGCGTGGAGCCGGCGTTGTTGGAGACCGAGGAATAGCGGCCCACGGCAGCGTTCTCCGCAGGTGCGCCAGCCGCCCCTTGCATGTGGTAATAATGCTCACGTCGCAGGGCGGCGGCGGCCGGGCGTCGCGCGCGGGCAGCGCCGGGCCGGCACGCACCGCGCGGTAGCGCCCTGAGATCACGCGGGCTCGCGGGATGTCATCCACGAAGCCCACAAACCGCCGCGGATCGATCAATGCATTGGCCATTCAAATGCCCCCGATTATTATTATTTGCACCGGCCACGCATGGTAGCCGCGCCGGGCGCGGGCGGTCAAGGAAATAAACGCCGGGCGAACGGCCCGCGCGGCCGCCCCGTGCATGCCGACGGAATTTGTTAATGCAACGGTACGGTTGTTCGCGTCGTAGGCCCGCGGCATCGCACACTGCGGCGCCGCGCGAAGTGGCTTTAGCACCGTGGCTTTAGCCCGGCGCCCTGTTCCACGTTTACGTGCCGTCGTGGTTCGGCGCCAATTCAGCCGTCCCGCGGGGACTTTTGTTATTTTCGTTCCCATCGCCCCCCGGCATTGCGCTGCGGCTACATGCCGGACTATTTTCATGCGCCCATTCGGACTGCCAAAAAATATGCGACGCCCCCGCCGACGGCACGGGGTGCGACGTATCCGCCCCGCGCGACGGCCCATCTGCGCACCGGTCGCCCCGCAGCGCGATGGCATTGTGCCGCCGCCACGCGCCCGTCGCGGCCCAGTGGGGCCGGCGCGGGCGGCTAACAGGCCTGGCCACTGTTTTGAACTTTTGATGCCGTGCGCCATCGCATGCACGTTACATTTCGGCGCGCCGGTCGAGGTGCGACCGGTCGTCCGCCCCGAATGGGCAGGGTGATATTAGCCCCGTGTTTCAACACGGGGTGGCGTTCCCCCCATCCCCAAGGCCCAGCGGGGCGGCAGAATTTCTCGCCCGGTGCTGGAGTTCTCGCATCCAAGGCGCATTTGATGTGAACAATTTCGCGCCCCACGATTGGCCGCACCCAGGGACTCGCGCCACGGGAGGAGACTGTTTCCCGCTTATTAATAGCCCCGTGTTAAACGCGGGTTGACGCGCTGGGCCGGTTTTGCCCCTTCAGGGCCGGCCCAGGCGCGGCCAACATGCGTGTTCGCGCGCAATACATTGCTCACGGCAGAGCACATGAAAAGATGCCGTAAAATCTGGTGGTTTTCATCAGCCCGGGCCCGCCCTCCGTTCGTTCTCAGCGGCCTCCGCGCCTCAGCGTTTTCTTCTTTCGCCTGTGCGGGCCATGCTTCCGGGGAAAAAACTGTGTCATCGGGCGCCGCGTGCGGTATATACGCGAGCGTCATTTCGCACTGCGGACCGTATCGGTCGCCGGCCGGAATGGCCGCGACAGGTATTTATTCGACGGTCCTAATCTGATCCGTGCGTTTTTTCCGCCACGTGCGGCTGCACATATTTTGCAAATATGCGGCCCACAAATGGCGCGCCGGCCAGTTCCGGCGTGCGCAGCACCGCCGCCATGCCGATATACGCCACGGCCGCGGCCCCCACCACCGCCGGTAAGCGGAAGAAAATCAGGCCCAGGCGGTGCTGGTAATTGCACCACGCCAGGTGGGCCAGCCCAAAGTTGACGCCTGCGGCCACCAGTGCCATCACGGCCGATGCCACCAGCGTTTTTGCCGCCAGCGGACCGAACGCGCGCAGGCCCAACGGCCCCAGTCGCCGTCGGAGAATCCAAACAAGAATTGCGGTCTGCACGATCGCCGCGATGGTGGTGCTGGCGGCCAGGCCACCCACCTGCATATACCAGACCAGCGTCAGGTTTAATGAGAAATTCAGCAGCACCATCCACAGGCTCACGCGCATGGGCGTTTTCACATCGCGCATGGCGTAGAAGACGCGCAGTAGAATAAGCTGCGCTTCAAAGGCCCAGATGCCCGCGCAGAAACAGCGCGTGGCCCACGCAGCGCGGTCCACATCCGCCAGACTTACCCGGCCGCCTAAGTAAATGGCGGCCACCAGCAACCGGGCGATCAGCACCATGCCAATGCTGGCCGGCACGCTGAGGAACAGCGTTTTGCTTAGCCCCATGTTTAATAACCGCTTGATTTCCGGATGATCAGAATGCACCGCTGCGTGCGACAGCCGCGGAAATATGGCCGTTGCCATCGCCACGCCGAACACGCCCACCGGTAATAAATAAATCCGCTGGGCCATGGAAAGTTTGCCCAGCGCCCCGGAAAGCAGGGGCAGATGGATGGCATAACCGGCCAGCATCATGATGTGTCTGCCGCCGTGGCCATCCGGTGACAGCCACCAGGCAATTTGCGAATCCATAAACGTATTGAACTGTACCGCGGAGAGGCCCACGATCATCGGCAGCATGGAGCGTACAATTTCTTCAACCCCGGTTTGCCGCACCTGCAACAACGGTCGCAACTTCACCCCGCTGCGCCACACTGATGGCAGCAGCATGGAAATTTGCACAACGCCGGCGATCAGCACCGCGCCGGCCACCCAAAAGATGCGCTGCGCGGGCGGATCATTGCGCGTGAATATCCACACCGGCACGGCGGCCGCCAGCACCATGCTTATGTTCATCACCACCGGCGCCAGGGCCTGAGCGGCGAAACGTTCATGCGCCGCGGATATGGCCCCCAACAATGCCACCAGACACACCATCACGCAGTACGGCAGCATGATGGCGATCATGGCGGCGGCCAGACGGTTTTCCGGTAAAAGCTGCGAAGAAAATGCCAGCGGCAGGGCCACGGCCTCGCCCAGCAGCGTCACGGTTGATAAGAAAAGTACCAGCAGCGTGCAGGTGGCGGCCGCCAGGCGCGTGGCCGCTTCCTGCCCCTGCTGCTGCTGCACACGGGTGTACAGCGGCACAAAAATGGCGGTCAGCGCCCCTTCGCCAAAAATGCGGCGGAATAGATTGGGAAATTGAAATCCCATCCAAAATGCGGACCAGGTTGTGCCCACGCCCAGATAATAACTGCATACTTT
>JAJZCU010000220.1 GCA_021828935.1 Planctomycetota bacterium
CATCTGTTGCCCGCTGTCGCCGAAAAATCGGCGTTCTCCAGGGCCGTGCGCAACAGGCGCAGGTCCGGTTCGGCAATAATTAGCAGCGATTCCTTGGGCATTTGGTCCCACAGCGCCGCCGCGTGGTAGCCCAGGCCAAACCCGTTTAACACCACAACATACTTTGCACTGACATCCAGAGACCCGGCCCACCGCCGCGCTTCGCCCACTGGATCGCGCCGGCTGTGCAGCAGTACCTCGGCGCCCGCAGCATCCGGCACGGCCACCGTGCATGGGCCGCCGGGCGTGGGTTGCAGCGCGTACAATGCTTCATCAGCGATGGCCTCAAGGTCAAGCGCCAGCGGACTTTGGTGTTCCCATAGCGCCGCGATATTGGCGGAGAAACGCGCGCAGTTCGCCGCGCGGTCGATTGCACGTGATGATGCAATCGCCGTGGCCGCCGATGGTGCAGATGCAGCGGTCAGTTCAGACATCGGATTACACAGAGACGAGGCAATGCAGCAGTCCTTGGGTTTATACAGCATCGTTATTATCGGCCCGTTGCCTGCGAAAGCATTGGCCGCGCTAAACGCCCCCGGCTTTTTGCCCGCTGGCTTGGATAATTTTTTCTTTGATACGCATTGGCTCTGGTGGTTGGCCCTTGCGGCGGTGGCCGTGGCATTGCTGTGGCGCGGCGCCAACGTCGGTAATCGGCGGCTGCGCATCGCTGGGGCGCTTCTGCTGGCCGTGGTAATCCTGTGGATATTGGCCGCAGTGGTCATTACGACGCCGCGAAAGCAACTTATCGCTGCCCATTACGCCATCTTGCATGCCGCCGAGAAGCAACAGCCCGCCGGTATCCTGCGGTATCTTTCCCCGCATTTCCATTACGGTCCGATGGACCGCATGGCCGTGCAGTACCAGCTCGGAACGTTTCTACACAGCGTCAAAATTCGAGAGGATTTCGTACGGAAACTGAGTTTACAAATCAACGGCGCCACGGCCACCACCCGGTTCAATGTGTTCAGCATCACCGCCGATGGCAGCGTTTTAACGCGCTGGACGCTTTCATGGCGAACCACTCCCGCTGGTCATTGGTTGATGACTGGCGCGCATCTGCGTTCGGTGAATAACCAGCCGGCGCCGCCCGGCTTTGGTTTTCCGGTCCACTAAGGCGACTTTGGCGACACAAATGTCCAGAACCAAATCAGCTTAGCACGTCCTCCAAACGGCTGACCGAGGCGATAATTTCGCGCCGCACAATGACCAACGCCCGGTTGGCATGCACGCCCAGGGTGCGCGTTTCGGCCAGATAAAGGTCTTTCGATGAACGGCTATCATTGGAATCGTGAACGTCCACCTGTTCCAACAGCACCGCGTCCGGCCGCACGTCCTTTAAGGTGCCGATGTACAGCAGCGGGCCTTGCGTATCGAGCACCACAATTTGGCCGGTAAATTCCGTGAGCAGGTCGCGCCCGTTATTGTCAACCGCTGGGGGCATGGGCTTCTCCAATAGGCGCCAAAGGCAAGCACCCGCGTGAATGCCGCCAGACGGCGTTTCGGGCATTCAAGATTTTCCTTGAGTGCTTCGCATAGGGTCATTATAGTGCTTTACAACGATCGGGCAGGGCTTCTTCCGCCGGCCCGACCGGAACTTTCGGCCACTATCTACGGCCTTATTTGAGGGTACAGTTTATGGCGAAACGCCGTTCCAGTTCTTTGATCGTCGCGGCGGCTGTTCTGGCTGGCGCTGGCTTCTGTGGATTTTTGGCGGCTGGGGCGATGGCGCGAACATCCCCGCCTGCGGCAGCTCAAGCGACCCCATATGCCGCCAAGAACGCCACCGCCCTGGCCAATAGAGCCTATTTCCTTTACAAACACAGGCACTACCATCAGGCGTTGAAAGAGGTAAACGCGGCGCTGAAGGCGGACCCGAATTTTCAGAACGCCCACCTGATCAAGGCTCTGATTAAGAAAAAATTAAAGCACCCGCATGGCAAGAAGAAACCGCGGCGTTTCACGCGCCCGCAGAGTAAAAAATTGCTGACGATGGAGGATGTGTACCGCATCCGACTGGCGGAGTTTCGCGTGCGTCACTTCCGCGGGCAACTCACCGGCCACATCGTGGGGGGCCGCACCACGTTGCGCCGCTTTTGGAAGCGCGTGCTCATGCGGGATCCGCGTTACCAGAATCATCGTCCTTCGCGGCGGGAATACCGCTATTTTATGAACCCGCGCCATTTTCGTGAACAGGTGCGCCTGATTAAACGCCTGGCGCCCCAAAAATATCGGGACAAGGTGCAATTGACCACGGATCCGCCGGACATGCGCATGTACCGCGAAAAAGTCCAGCCGTTTTTTCTGCAATCATGCGCCACCGTGGGCTGCCACCGGGGCCAGGACAGCCACGGCCTGCGCCTTTATGGCGCCCGGCATGGCGCCAACATCCTGGACACGTACACAAACTTTTACACGCTTAGCAAGCTGCATTACAAAAAGGCGGCGATGATTAACCGTGCCCATCCGCGAAAATCGCTGTTCCTTCAGTACACGCTCTCCCCTGAAGTGGCCCGCTTCCACCACCCCGGCAAAAAGGGCCCCACCGACCACGTTATTAATGCCCGTGCCATGCTCGCGTGGATTAAATCGCTGTATTATCCCACGCCCAGCTATGGCATTGCGGCCGCGCCACGCCACGGCGGAAAACATGCCCCACGCCGCCGCAGCGCCACGCACACCCGGCGGCGCACACGGCGGCGCACGCACCGGCGCGCCCGCACGGGCAACGGCGGAATGGGCCGGTAGGTCGGTCCGTGGGCGAATGCGGTTTGCCGGTGCGATGCTAAATCCTCGCCTTGCTCGCGGCAGTCGCGCCTGGCTTGGCGGTCAAGAGTGTATTGGGTGCTTGTCGCGCCTTGTCTGCCGCGGTGGATACCGCTAAGATCAACGTCACAAATTGGGGGATGGTGTAACGGTAGCACTGCAGACTCTGACTCTGCCTGTCTAGGTTCGAATCCTAGTCCCCCAGGTGAAAAAGCCCGTAAACCCTAGCGTTTACGGGCTTTTTGAACTTGACGCCGGTGCAAAACTAGGTCAGACCGATGCAAAGACTAGGGGGACGCCCGCAGCGTGGAATCCGCGGGAAGTCGCAGCGGGCGCCAAAGCTGCGGGACGGTCCGCTCCTTGTCCGCACCATTGGGCAGGGCGGAAATCGTTGGTGAAATCCGCCGCCGACACATCAATTCAAATGGACGATTGATTTCCTAAGCTAACTAATCTACAATGTGCCGCTTTGGCGTTCAATAGTTGCATTCAAGGATGTGCCGGTTATGCCCATTTTGTTCCCTATTCCCGCCAACAGTGCCTGGCCGGGGCGTCGGCAACTGCTTACCGCCCTGATGCTGGGCGCCGCCGCGCTGCCGCTGGCCGGGTGCCACAGCAAGGCCGGCCCGTCGCCCGCCGCCATGATGAAGAAAATGATGATGGCCCCGGTGCCCGTGAAAGTAGCGCAGAGCATCCAACGCACGGTTCCACAGCAGCTCAGCGCCATTGGCACGGTGGAACCAGTGGCCTCCGTAACGCTGGAATCGCGCGTGGATGGGCAGATCGCCACGGTCAACGTGAAGCAGGGCCAACAGGTCAAGAAGGGCGAATTGCTGTTCACGTTGGATTCGCGCACCTTTCAGGCCGCTTTGGCTGAAGCGCAGGCCAATTTGGCCCGGGACGCCGCCGTTGAAAAGAACGACATGATAACAGCCAGGGAAGAAAAGCAGTTAATAAGTTCGCAAAACGCCACGCGAGAGGAATATGAACTGGCCATGTTCACCGCGCAGGCCCAGGCGGCCAAAGTGAAAGCCGACCAGGCCTTGGTGCGCAGCGCTCAATTGCAGCTAAGTTATTGCAGGATCACGGCGCCGATGTCGGGCAAGGCGGGCAGTTTGCTGGCGTTTCGCGGCGCCTTGGTGAAAGCCAACAGCACGCCGCTGATTCTCATCAATCAAATTACGCCGATTTACGTTTCGTTCACCCTGCCGGAACAAAATCTGGACGTGGTCAGCGGCGACCTTAAACGGTCCGGCAAAAAGCCCATCGCCGTAAGGGTTTCTGAGACCGAAGGCGGACCCGCGCAGGCCGTGGGCCATCTTTCATTTATTAACAATCAAATCAACACCCAAACCGGCAGCATCACCTTAAGGGCCACCTTTCCCAACGCCAATGAAACGCTGTGGCCGGGCGAATACGTCAATGTGCGGCTTACCGTTGCCACCATTAAGCACGCCATACTTGTGCCATCGCAGGCCGTGAACAATGGCCAAAGCGGCTATTATTGCTACGTGGTGCAGAAGACGGGAATAGTTCGCCTGCAGCCGGTTCAGCCGGGTCTGCGCTACGGGCCGTATGTGGTGATTTCCAAGGGGCTCAAAGCTGGCGAAACAGTTGTCACCGACGGCCAGTTGCAGATCTTTCCGGGCAAACGCGTCATTGTGAGAAAACCGCGGGCCGCGAAGGGCGCCGGCGCCCCCAAGGCTGTGGTGGCCATGAAAACCAAGGGTAAACATTCATGAATCCCGCTGAGATATTTATCCGTCGGCCGGTGATGACCACGCTGCTGATGGCGGCGATCGTCATCTTTGGCATCATGGCATATCGCATGTTGCCAGTCAGTGACCTGCCCGAGGTGGATTACCCGGCGATTACCGTGTCCGCGGCGCTGCCGGGCGCCAGCCCCAAGACCATGGCCGCCTCGGTGGCCACGCCGCTGGAAAAGCAATTTTCCAACATCGCCGGCATGAGGGCAATGAACTCCACGAGTCAGCAGGGCCAGACAACCATCACGCTGCAGTTTCATTTGCATCGGAACATTAATAATTGCGCGTTGGATTC
>JAJZCU010000221.1 GCA_021828935.1 Planctomycetota bacterium
CGATGCAGGCTGCACCGTGGAGATTCTGCGTCAATTGCTCGCCGCCCCGGAGGCGCTGGATGAAGTGCAGACCCTGGTAGAACAGACCGGCACGCTGGCCGTACATCAGGTGGCCCAGCTTCGTCGCCGTTTTTCAGCGGCGGAGGTTCATGCGTTGCTCGCCGTGGCCAATGCCCGCAAAAAAGCTTTTGCGGCGAAGGGGAAGTGGGAAGGCAGCGGCGTAGATTCGCGGAGGTTTTGGGCCGTCCCGGAAGCGCTGGAACAGGCCACCGACGTGCTGGTGGCGCGGCACAAGGCGAAGCGCTTTCAGGCAGCGGGGCCGTGGAACGCAATTGTGGATGTCTGCTGCGGCATTGGTGGGGACGCCTTGGCGCTGGCGGCGGTGGCCCCGGTGGTGGCGATAGACAAAAGCCCCGTGCGAGCCTGGATGGCCCGGCAGAACCTGCTGGCAGCGGCGCCCGCATTTCCATGGGCTGCCGTGCAAGCCGATGCCGGGGAGTTGCCGATCCGGCCCGCCGGCGGCGCACGGGATGGGGCTGCGGCAGCGCGCGTTGCACTGCACATCGACCCGGCCAGAAGGGCGGGCGGGCAGCGCAGTGCGCAATGGGCAGATTTAATTCCGGGGCCAGCGGTGCTAAACGGGCTGCTACGCCGCTTTCCGAATGCGGCGATCAAGCTAAGCTCTGCCGTGGATTTTGATGATCTCCCGCCGGGGCATGTGGAAGTCATCAGCCGCCGGGGCGTTGCGGTGCAGGCGGTGCTGTGGACGGGCGCGTTGGCGGATGGGTTTGGCGCCGGCAGCCGGACAGCCACGGTGATTGGCGAATCGGGGCAAAATTTTTCAGTGACAGGCCCGCTGCTGGCGGTTCCTGTCCTGCGCCCCATGAGCCAGTACGTTTTTGAAGTCGATGCCGCGGTGCATCGGGCGGGGCTGGCGCCGCAATTGGCGGGCGTGGTGCAGTGCCAGCCGATTAACAATGACGGTGGTTATGTGACCGCAGATGCGTGGATACGGCATCCGGCGCTCGTTGGGTTTCGGGTGCTGGGGCAGTGTGGGTTTAGAGAGGCGGAGATCGCGGGCATTCTTGCGCAGTTGCCGCCCGCGCAGACCAACCAGCGGGGAGTCGAGGTAAAAGTGCGGGGGGCTATAGACTTGAACACTGATGCCTTGCAGGGGCGACTGCAGAAAGTGGCGCGGGGGCGCTATACGGTGCTGGTGTATCGGGCCGGACAGGCCTATTGCGCCGCCGTGGCCGCGCGGATGCAGGAACGATAGGCGCGGTCCCAGAGCCATTGCAGGGGATGGCGGATCAAGGCCGAACAAAAAGCGTGGCGGAACAGCAGGCAAGACGTCGGCACCAGGAGGCGGCGAATGCTTGCATGGGCTGTGCCACTGCGGTATTACCGTGCCCAAGGAGTCCCCGTTTTGAGAACCGCAACCGCGACTGAAAACCCCGTGGCATTGCGCCGTCGGCGAATGTGGTTTGTGGCGTTTCTGTTCGTGGTGGCCTTGTGCGTGCGCATCCAGCGGGCGTATTTACAGCCAGTGGTAAATCCCGATTGCATACGCTTTGTGTTGCAAGCCAAAGAACTGCCAGTGAACCCACTGATGGCCGTGCGAAAGGAGGTGTACCACCCTTTGCAATCCGTCTGCGGGCTTTTGGTCCACACGCTGTTCGTGCGGCCGCTACTGGGCGCGGGGCGGCGCGGCTGGCTGATTTCCATGCAGACAGTGGGCATTGTGGCCGGTGCGGTGGTGGCCGTATTGCTCATTGAGTTAGCGCGGCGGCTGGGGGCGCCATGGTGGGCGGCGTGCGTGGCGGCGGTGGCGTTCACGGTGGGGCGGCGGACCAGCGGCTATGGGGCCGATGGCATTTCAGACATGCTGTTTCTGATGTTTTTCACAGCGGCGCTCTTGGCGGGAATGCGAACCCGGTTGCAGTGGCGGCCCGCAGGGTGGATTTTGGCCGGGGTGCTCACGGGTTTCAGTTATTTAACACGGCCGGAAGGGGTGGCCGCGGTGATGATTCTCACCGGCGCGCTGTTCTTCCGGTGGACGCAGGTGTTAGGGCCAAAGGCCCAGCGGTGGCCGCGGGCCCCGTTTTGGCGGCCCAACGGCCGGGCTACATTTTTGCGTTGCGCGAGTTTGATGCTGGCGGCATACTTCGTGATTGGCTTGCCATACATGATTGCCATTGGCGGCTTTACCGGCAAGAAACCGCTGTTAAAGGACGTGGATAAGGTTCAGGTTGCGCCGCTGGCTCTGCCCAGGGTTGGTCCGGCGATGGTGGCGGTAAAGCGGCCGACGATGGCGACTTTGGCCGTGGTGCGGCCAGAGATATGGGGGAAAATTTGGCAGGAAGTGTTCGAAACATTCGGGTTTGGTCCCTTTATCGTGTTGGGAATCGCGGTGGCGCTGAAGCCGAAAGTGTGGGCATGGCCGCACTGGCGGCCCATGTGTGCGGTGTGGGCAGCATTATGGATCACAGTGATGGCGTGGCTGCTGGAACGGGCAAAATACCTTGATGGGCGGCACACCCTGGTGCTGGACCTGCTGCTATTCTGTTTCTTCGCCATGAGTTTGGACGTTTGGCGTTGGGCGATGGGCAACTGGCAGAAAGCATGGGTGCGGCGTGGATGGATTGAAAAAATGCCCAAATTCGCCGGCTGGGTGTATCTGCCGGAGGCCACGGCGTTTAGCCTGGCAGTGCTGGCGGCAACGCCGGGGGCGGTGCGCCTGGATCTGCCGCCGGTGGAGGGGCTGGACTTTATGCGGAACGCGGCGCGGTGGCTGCATCAGCACGCGGCACGGGATGTGGTGGTGGCGGACAATCAGCGTCTGCTTGGATATTACAGCGGCTTGGGATATATGTATTGGATGGGGCGCCCGGGCAAGCCGTTGTTTGCGGAATTAAAGGACGCCAAGCCGGGAACGCCACTGATTATTGATTATATTTTTGAAACGCAGCGCAACGGCGATGTGCCAAACCATTTTGGGCCTTACCGCGAACTGATGTGGAAGGGGCGGCCCGTGCTGTTCCGTTCGCACGCATCGGCGCATGATGATGTGCTGGTGCTGTATGCGTTGCCGGGGGCGCCGGTGCTGAAGACCCCGGTGTTGCGGACCAGGCCCACGACGGCGGGCGTGGCGCAGGGCAAGAAAAAATAAGGGCAAGCAGACCATCAAAAAATCGACGCAAAAAATATCCGCCAAGGCGCCCGGAAAATCAGGCGGCGTGACGGCAGCGGGGCCGAAACGGGCGCGTGCCTTAAGAAGCCCGCGGAAACCAGTGATCGGACTGCTCGGCGGCATCGGCGCGGGCAAGACGGCCATTGCGCAACATTTCGCGCGGTTGGGCTGCGGCGTGGTGGACAGCGATCAGATGGCGCGGCGGGCGCTGGAGACCCCCTCGGTGCAGCGAATTTTGCGGCAAATGTGCGGGCCGGAGGTAGTGCGGCCGGACGGCACAATTGATCGTCGGGTTCTGGCGGAACAGGTGTTTTCAGACCCGGGGAAAATGGAAAAACTTACGTCCGTGGTGCATCCGTTGGTGGCCGGAATGCGGCGGCGGCAGATGAAAATGTTTGCAGCGGACGCGAAAATCAAGGCCATTGTGTGGGATTCTCCGTTGCTTCTTGAAAATCATTTGGAGCGATTTTGCGATGCCTTGGTTTTCGTGCAAACCCTTGCAAGCAAACGACTTGCGCGCGTCCGGCAGAGGCAGGGATGGAGCCGCGCCCAGTGGGCCCAACGAGAAAAATTGCAAATGCCACTGGACAAAAAGAAGGAAATGGCAGATTATATTGTAGACAACAACGGTGAAGCAGTTACCAGCGTTCACCAAGTCCGCCGTGTTTTTTCCCAAATATTAGCACAGCAGGCCGCCGGGCCGGTAGAGCCCAACAAAGCCCCTGTACAAGCCCTTGGATGAAGTTCTTGAGTTAAGACCCATCGGACAACATGATAGACCAGTGCGGACATGCGACCCTGACCTGGCGCGCCGTGAAGACGCTTCAACGGCAGCCCAATTCGCACGACCGGCGTTTGGCGCCCAGCCCTGTTTTGATCGGCTGGGCCCGTTGGATTCGAGGTCAAAAAAAAGGGTGTTGACAGTATCGCTTAAGCCCACGGCAGGGCCGGTGTTTCGGATGATTCTTCCCAGGGCGGCGGGTGTTCCGCTTATGGTTTCGTACGGCACGTCCCTTGCATGGTATCCGGGCGGGCTTCCAGACGAAGGATGGCAGTTTTTACCGACCACCCACGGAACTTTGGGATTCGCAGAGTATCGAAAGTTTTTTGACAAGTTCGAGTTGTATCGCCCGGCCGCTGTGTAGGCGTCTGGCGGATTCAATTTTATTGGTTTTTTAGCATTTTTCCCTTGGAGGAGCATTTCACCATGGCTCGTACCACACGCAGCCGCAAAGCTTCATCGCCCGATGAAACGGCTGGCAATTCTCAAACCGCAACGTTGTTACAAAATCCACCCGATGAACCGCCCGCCGCGGAGCAGGCCGCTGCGCCTGTGGTTGAGGCCGGCAATGAAGCCGTCGCGGAAAGTCCCCCGGCGCCGGCGTCACCCGCGCCGCGCGGCGACGTCATGATCGGCAAGTCGATCGACGGCTCGACCCTCGTGGGCGTGGGCCCCATGTCTGACAGCGACGACGACTTAGGTTATGACGCCGAGACGCACCAAAAATATGAACAGGTCAAGCGCAGCGAACTGCACTTAATTGACCTGCAAAAAATGACCGTCTCTGAACTGCATGAAATCTGCAAAAAAGAAGACATCGCGGAATATATTGGCCTGAAAAAACAGGATCTAATCTTCAAAATCCTGAAGAAGCGTATTCAGGATATTAC
>JAJZCU010000222.1 GCA_021828935.1 Planctomycetota bacterium
TGGCGTATGTCCACCGCGTAAAATGCAATGACGTCGTGTTCACATCCGTGGGGCCGAACAAATTTGACGCGACCTTCTACACGCCGGCTGGCGCCGTGGTGGATATGGGTATGTTCACGCGGCGCTGAAATTCAGCCGGGCGGATTTCAAAATTGTAAAAATTTTTCTCGAATGAGGCGGCGATTTTTGCGACAACGTCGTGGAAAAGGCATCAAGAACATGACATCATTGTCGGGGTATAAGTTTTGCTTAAATGTTAGCGATGCAGGCCCAGACTGTCGGTACGGAAGCCGCTCCAGGGCCGGTTCATCAACACGTCGGGCGCTGCCAATGCGGTGCGACTATGGCCGTGTTGTTTAAGGGATAATGCGGTGACTACCGTTTCTCTGTTGATAGCCACCCACAATCGGGCCGCCTTACTGGCCCGCACGCTGGACCATTTGTCAGCGCTGCGCATTCCCAGTGATGCAGCCGTGGATTTGCTGGTGGTGGGAAATGCCTGCACCGATTCCACTGCGGAGGTGGTGGCAAGCGCGGGGCGGCAACTGGCGTTTCCTGTGCGGTACATCAATGAGCCACAACTGGGCGTGGCATTTGCCCGAAACCGATGCCTGCGGGAAGGCGCCGGCGAAATTCTGATGTTTCTTGACGATGACGTATGGCCCGAGCCGCACTGGTTGGAGGCCATGCTGGCCGTGTTTGCCACCGCGCCGGCAGACATAGTAGGGGGGCGTGTGGACCTGTGGTGGGAAGCGGTGTCGCGGCCCAAATGGTTCAACGCGTCACTGGAAGATTGGCTGGGCACGCGCGACCACGGGAACACTGTACGCGAACTGACCGATCCCAACGATGCACTGTCTGCCAATTTAGGTTTACGTCGTGGCGTTCTGGAAAAGATTGGCGGATTTACCACGGGTTTGGGCCGCACGGGTAACAGGCTGCTTTCATGTGAAGAACGGGATTTCCTTGCCCGGGCCTTGGCCGCCGGCTGCCGCATGTACTACGCTCCCGGCGCCGCCGTGAAACATTGGGTGGCCCCGCACCGAGTAACGCCAAAATACCTGCGTGAGCTGGGTTACGGAGTCGGCCAGAGTTTCGTCTATATGAAAACGCGATTTGGCCCCGTGCAAATATGTCGTACCGTGGCGGGGCATGGACTGATGCTGCTGCGGTACACGGCCAACCAAACGGTAGCTGCCGTGCGCGGCCGCCAAGACGTGGCGGCGCAATTTCGGATACTGCAGATGATGTGCCTTGGGGCCATTTCGGGTTCGGTGAACCGAGTACTGGGTCGTTCGCCTGTACATGGTTCCACAGCAACCGGCGCCAAGCCGTCTTCCTTAGCGGAGTGTTGAATGGCCGCTGGCGCACCGCGTTTCCTGCTGATCAGCGAGTATCCGCCGTGGCCAGCTGACAGCGGCGCGGATCAGCGTACGCAGTTGCTGTGGCGCGCGTTGGACCGGCTTGGCGAGGTGGACCTTTTTTTGGCGTCGCGTTATGCCATGCATAGCCCACAACAAATCGCCGCGTGCCGGGAGCAATTTCGCCTGGCGGGGCAGGTACGGCTGGCCAAGCCTGGCGAGCTGGGTGCCTTTCGGCTGGTCCGGCCAGCCGTTCCCCGCTTGGTGGACAAGGTTGCCAATGTTTTGGCCGACCGGCAGCATTTTTATCAGGCAGATGCCGCGGCCGCGGCGTGGCTGCGGCAGCGCGTGGTCAGTCGGCGTTATGACGCCATTGTGGGGCGGTTCTTGCTGCCTACTGCCAGTTCCGGCGCCTTTCTATTTAGCCCCGTGATTCTTGACTTGGACGATGTTGATACGCAGCGACTGGAAAACCTGCTTCAGCAGCCGCAGTACCCGCCGTGGAAGCGGGCGCTGTGGCGCCGACAGTTACGACAGTTACGCCGGGCACTGCCGCCACTGCTGCGTCAGCCGGAGCATATTTGGTTGGTAAACCCGGATGACCTGGCCCAGACCCCGGCCGCTCCCAACTCCGTGTTGCCCAACATTGCCTTCGCCCCGGCCGGAACGTCCATTGTGCCGCAGCCCCCGGCGGATGCCAGTCAGATCATGGTCATGGTCGGTTCATTGCGCCACCGCTTCAATGTGCATGGCGTTGAACGGTTTATCAATAAAATATGGCCGCGTATTCTTGAGGCCCGGCCGGCGGCGCGGTTTCATATTGTCGGTTCGCAGATGACCGACGGGCAGCGGCAGCGCTGGGGCGCCGTGCCGGGGGTTAAACCCATCGGTTTCGTGGAAGACATCGCGCAAGCCTACGCCCCGGCGGCGATGGCGATTTGCCCGATATTTGAAGGGGTGGGCACGAAGATTAAGGTTGTGGAATGCTTTATGCATGGTCGCACTGCGGTGGTCACCCCCAATGCCCACCGCGGATTTACCGAAGCATTGCCCGACGAGTTGGCGCTTCTAGCCCCTGGCGCCGACGAAGCGTTTGCTGATGCGTGCGTGGCGCTGCTGGACAACCCCGCGCGACGGCGGCGCATGGCTGAATTTGGATTGGAACGTGTGCGGGACCAGTTCTCTTTTGAACGCTTCGCGGCGGAAGTTTCCAGAACCGTTCAGCAAGTGCTCGCGGCCCATCCCGGGGGCGTGCGGGAGTGCGGCGTGGCGAGGCAGCAGAATGTGCCCCTTGTGCCCGAGCCGTTGGGGGCTTCCTAACCTGTTCTATAATGTTTGGAGCTTTCATGCCACGCATTCTGTTTGCCACGGATGTGCCGCCGTGGCCGCCAACCAATGGCAGTTTTCAACGCTCGAATCTTATCCACCGCGCCTTGCGCGAGGTGGGCGATGTGGACTTGGTAATGGCCGGTCGCGGCTTGACGCTTACGCCCGAAGCGCGGGAGGCCTTAACGCGCGAATTTAACATGGTCGGCGAGCTGGCCGCGCCGCCGCGCCACGCCTACCAGCCTTGGGCCACGCTGCACCCGTTGGCGCCAAAGCTGGTGGAATGGAAGCTGGTCTATGCGCTGGGGCGCAAGAAAATTGATTATCAGCCAAACCCGCAGGCACTGCAGTGGTTGTCGCGCCGCATGGCCGAATGCCAATACGATGTTATTGTAGGCCGGTGTCTTTCGGCCACATGCATCGTGGGGGCACTGAATTATCAGCCGGTGATTGTTGACATTGACGACCTGGACACGCAAAAGGTGCGTTCCAAACTGGACACGCCCAGCAAGTTTCGGCAGCGTCTGCACCTGACCACGCGCTACCATTTGCGGCAATTGCGGAATCTCGTGCCACGCCGCATCAGCCAATGTGCCAGAGCGTGGGTGGTCAGCGCGGACGACCAACGCGAATTGGGCTTCGACCATGTCAGCCTGCTGCCCAACGTGCCATTCACGCATGATTCGGCAGACCCACCCGCCTGTCCGCCCCGGCCTGGAAGCCGGGTGCTTCTCACGGTGGCGGTGATGGACTGGGGGCCCAACGAACGCGGGATTGATCATTTTGTAACACGCGTTTGGCCACGGGTGCGGGCGGCATGCCCGCACGCGACGTTCCGAATAGTTGGAAAGAATATGTTCCCCGAGCAACGGCAGCGGTGGGGCGCCGTGCCTGGCGTCGAGCCAGTGGGTTTTGTGGAAAACCTCACCGCGGAATATGATCGTTGCGCATTTGCCGTGGCCACCGTATTCCAGGGAGGGGGGTCCAAGATAAAGGTGCTGGAGGCCTTGGGCCACCAACGCACCTGTGTAGTGACTGAACATTCTCACCGCGGTTATGAACATGTTTTACTGCACAGGCAAAGCCTCTGGGCTGGCTATACGGACGAAGCCTTTGCAGATGGCTGCATCCATCTGCTAAAACACCCTGAAGAGCAGGCCGCAATGGCCGCCGTGGGACGTTCGTTGGTACTTAAGCACTTTAGCTACCGCGGATTTCGCGACATCGTGAAGCGCGACGTGGCTGCGGTGATGGCAACGCCGCAGGGCGCCCTGCGGCCGGCAGGCCAAACGTTATGAGGAGACCAAAAAATGGTTGGCGAACGGTCCTGGACCTCCAGTGCCCGCAGGCTGGCGCAGCTTATTCTTTGTGTTCCGGCCGCCACGGCAATTCTTTCGGCCGGCGGGCCGCGTGCGGCGGGCGCCGTCGCCAAGCCTACGCTGGCCGTTCTGCCGTTTGTCGGCGCCACGCGCAAGGAAAACACCAGGGCGCGGCGCATGCGCTTCGCCATCGACCGCAAACTGGCCCGGCAGCATATGTTTAAGCGCGTAAGTTGGGAACATATTGCCAATGTGCTTTCCGCCACGCCGTTCACATGGAAAAGCGGCGTGACGCCGGCCAACATCGGCAAGGCGGTAACATATATTGGCGTCCAGGAAAGCGTGCTGGGCTTTGTCGTTCGCCGGAAACTGACGGTGGAAGTTTTTCATGGAACTAAGATATTCAGGAAAGTCACCGGCATCATCCCGCCGGGAAATATAAGCCCAAGATTGGCCCTTGAGCATCTGTTAACGGCTCTGGTGAAAGCCAAATTCAAGCACATACGAACCTGGCAAATTGACCGCAGGAATCCGGTATTAACTAAATTATTTCAAACGCGGCCCAACCTGGTGCGCGACGGCCAATTCCAGAAAGTTACGGCGGGGCGGCGCGACAATGCCTGGCAGGTGGTGTTGATGAAGCAGTTGTATGCCCCACGGTTGGTCACCTCGCGTAATGCGCGAACGCTGGCAAAAGACCGTGCGTGCATTGCGCCGCAGTCTGTGGTGGCTGGTGGCTATGGGGCGGCGGAAAACGGCCGGTGCCTGGAAATGCGCATCGGGGTGAATGTGGCGCAGAGCAATGGGCTGGCGTGCGAGAGCACCTG
>JAJZCU010000223.1 GCA_021828935.1 Planctomycetota bacterium
CAAGTCGCCGGTCTGCTGACCGCGGCGATGACCGCCGTGCCGATGGCAATGCCTTTGGTGATGGCCTTGGTGGTGTTGCCGGTGGCGTCAAGGTCGGCCAGTACCTGCCGGGCTTCGCGGTATGCGGTGGCGCCCATCGCTGCCTGGTCATAGCCCATTTCACCAATGCCATTGGCGTTATCCGCCACGGGGCCAAACACATCCATGCTAATGGTATTGCCGGTGAGCGTTAACATGCCGATGCCGCACATGGCCACCCCGTAGGCCACGAACAGGGGGTTGGTTCCGGAAAAGATCAACACGCTGCACAAAATTGCCCCGGCAATAATCAGCACCGCCCAGATGCTGCTTTCCATGCCCACCGCCAGGCCCTGAATAATGTTCGTGGCGTGGCCGGTGGCACAGGCCTTCACCAGGGATTTCACCGGGGCCTTTTCCGTGCCGGTGAAGTGCTCGGTCACCAAGCTTAATAACATGGCCACGATGATGCCCACGAAGCAGGTTTCGGCGGGGCGGAGGTCAAGGCCTTTCTGGCCCAACGTGGCCCAGGCGGGGGCGTGGTTGATCATTCGCGCCAACTGCGGATACGTTGCCAGGTAATTGTGGCTGTAACGCAGATAGAAGAAGCCCAGCGTGAGAAACCCGATGGTTGACAGAACCGCGCCCAGACGGAAGCCGAAGTTTATCGACCCCATGGCCTCCTTCACGCCGCCGGCGTCTTTCGGTCGCACCATGAAGGTGGAAATCATGTCGGAGCAAACGCCCACGGCCTGCACCATCAGCGGAAAGATGACGCCTTTGTGACCGAAGGTGGCCCAGCCCAGGATCATGGCTGCGACCATGGTGACTTCATAACTTTCAAAAAGGTCCGCCGCCATGCCGGCGCAATCGCCGACGTTGTCGCCGACATTATCGGCAATGGTGGCGGCGTTGCGCGGATCATCTTCAGGTATGTCTTTTTCTATTTTGCCGACCAGGTCCGCCCCCACGTCCGCGGCCTTGGTGTAAATGCCGCCACCCACGCGCATGAACAGCGCCAACAGGGTGCCCCCAAAACCAAAGCCCAGCAGCACCTCCGGCGCGCGTTCGCCAAAGTACATGAAGATCAGCGTGGCGCCCAGGAGGCCCAGGCCCTCGGTGAGCATGCCGGTCACGGTGCCGGTGCGGTAGCCAAGTTGCATGGCCTGTCCAAAGCTTTTGGGGGCGGCGGCGGCCACGGCCAGATTGCCCTGCGTGGCCATGAGCATGCCTACCGTACCCACGAGCAGTGAGAACCCAGAGCCCATAAGAAATGCCACGCCGCGACCCAAGGGAAGATTCACGCCCGCGCGGGTATGCCAGTCGGCCGTGGCGATCAGCACCGCGGTGATCACCGCCACGATGGGCAGCAGCGTGCGGCGCTGCCGGGATAAATAAGCCACTGACCCTTCCCGGATGGCCCGGGCCACTTCCTGCATGCGCGGCGTGCCCTTGTCCGCCCGGCGAACCAGACGCATCAGAAACAGGGCGTATAGCAGCCCGGCCAGCGCCACGGCCAACACGGCAAAGATGGCCACGCGCTCATAGGGTCGAAAGGTTGAATCTGTGAGAAAACTAAAGGGATGAAAGGCGCCGGCGCCGGCGGCGAAGCGGGCCACGGGCGCCCCTCCCCCCACGGCCGCCGCATGGCTGGCGCGCTGGGCATAGGTCCACGGCGCCGCCCAGGCCAGCAGGGCCAGAACCGCCAGGGCGGCCAGACTTTTTAAATTATCATGAAAAAGCTTCAGCCATCCGATGCGCTTGGACATAGTGACCCTCGCCAGTCTACTACCCGATGATTTTCCGCCCCGGCTGCTCGGGCCGTCGGGCGCCATTGATTGTCGTTGCGTTACGATTGTTGACTTGCTGCCGGCCATCGCCAAAGTCCGGCCTTAAAACTGGATGTAGTGTGTCCGGGGCTCATGGGGAAAGCAAGAAGAAAATGCACTGGCCCATTTTTCATTTTTTCGGCTTGCATTGCGGGCCCAACGGTTGCCGCGGACCGGTGCGACCGCTATGGTTGCTATCAGGCCAGATCGAAATGAGCCGTTGCTGGGATGGATTACCTTGTTATGCGGCGGAAAGGGTGATGCAATGTCCGGTCGTTCCCAAGGGCTTATCAGCGGTCTGGGCGGTCAATCGGTGGCGTGGGCAGTATGGTACTTTTGGCTGCCGGCGGCATGGGGGCCGTACGTGCGAGCCGTTGCCGTCGCGGCCATTTGCGGATGCGTCTGCGTGCTGCTTCTGGCCGCGTTTACGCTCGGGAGCCAGTGAGCGAAGAGGCCATCAGCCCGTCGGCGGGCAGGCGCAGAACAGATTGCGGTCGCCGTAGGGGTTGTCAATCCGCGCCACCGCGGGCCAAAATTTGTCGGCCTCCAAATAGGGCAGCGGGAAGGCGGCCTGTTGCCGCGTGTAGGAGTGCGTCCAGGCGTCGGCGGTAACGGCGGCGGCGGTGTGCGGAGCATTTTTTAATACATTGTCAACACGGTGGGCACGGCCGGCCTCCACGGCGGCGATTTCGCCGCGGATGGATATCAGCGCATCGCAGAAACGGTCCAGTTCGCACTGGGCTTCGCTTTCCGTGGGTTCAATCATCAGCGTGCCGGGCTCCGGCCAGGACATGGTGGGGGCGTGAAAGCCATAATCCATGAGCCGCTTGGCCACATCTTCGGCCTTGATACCGGCGGATTGCTCAAATGGCCGCAGGTCTAAAATAAATTCATGGGCGCACAGCCCGTTGTTTCCACGGAAAAGCAGCGGATAGTGCGCCTCCAGCCGCCGGGCCATGTAGTTGGCGTTGAGCATGGCCACGGCCGTGGCTCGCCGCAGCCCGGCGCCGCCCATCATGGTGATGTACATCCATGGAATGGCCAGAATTCCGGCGCTGCCATAGGGCGCCTGGGCCACCGGGCCGGCGCCATGCGGATGACCTTTGGCCAACGGATGGGCGGGTAGATAAGGGCGTAAATGTTCCGCCACGCCGATGGGGCCAACGCCCGGGCCGCCGCCGCCGTGGGGTATGCAGAAAGTTTTGTGCAGATTCAAATGGCAGACATCGGCGCCAATTTCGGCGGGGCGACACACGCCCACCATGGCGTTCATGTTGGCGCCGTCCATGTACACCTGTCCGCCGTGCTCATGCACGATGCCACAAATTTCCTTAATGCCCTGCTCAAACACGCCGTGCGTCGAAGGGTATGTTATCATCATACACGCCAGGTTGGCGGCGTGCCGGACCGCCGTCGCCCGGAGGTCTTCCATATTAATATTTCCGCGGGAATCGCAGGCCACCGGCGCTACATGGAAACCGGCCATGGCGGCGCTGGCGGGGTTGGTGCCGTGCGCGGAAACGGGAATCAGGCAGATGTTCCGATGCCCCTGCCGCCGGGATTCATGCCAGGCTTTAATGGCCAGCAAACCGGCGAATTCACCCTGCGAACCGGCGTTGGGCTGGAGAGAAATTCCGGGGAAACCCGTTATTTCTGACAAAAAACCTTCCAACTGCCGGATCATTTCCAAATAGCCCTGGGTCTGTCCCGCCGGCGCCAGGGGATGAATGCGGGCCAGTTGCGGCCAGGTGATGGGCAGCATTTCAGCGGTGGCGTTAAGCTTCATGGTGCATGATCCCAGCGGAATCATGGAGGTGGTCAGGGACAGATCGCGGCTTTGCAGGCGCTGCAGGTAGCGCAGCATTTCGGTTTCGCTGTGATGCGTATTGAACACCGGGTGTTTTAAATAATCACCGGCGCGGCGCAGGGCGGGCGGTATGCCCATCGCCGACGACGGGTTGCTGCGACCGGGGGAAAACAGCGCCAGCACGCGGTCCACCTCGGCGGCGGTGGTCAATTCGTCCAGCGCGATGCCGATGTCGCCGTTGTCATATTCGCGCAAATTGATCTGATTTTCGCGGGCATGCGCCAGTATTGGGCGCGCCCCGGCGGCTGGATTGACGCGCACCATAATCGTGTCAAAAAAATGGCGATGCACGACGGCACACCCGCGGGCCTCAAGACCTTCGGCCATCGTCACGGCATGGTCATGAATTTGTTGGGCAATGGCGCGCAAACCGGCAGGCCCGTGGTATACCGCATGCATGGACGCAATAATGGCCAGCAACACCTGCGCAGTGCATATGTTGCTTGTGGCCTTTTCCCGGCGAATATGTTGTTCACGTGTTTGGAGCGCCAGGCGATAGGCCGTCTTGCCGGCCGCGTCGCGTGAAACGCCCACGATTCGCCCCGGCAGCCTCCGCGTGAACGCGGCCGTCGCCGACAGGTACGCGGCATGTGGGCCGCCGAAGCCCATCGGCACGCCCAGACGCTGGGTGGAGCCAATCGCGATATCGGCGCCAAATTCCCCGGGCGGCTTTAATAAAGTCAGGGCCAGAATGTCGGCTGCCATCGCAACCGCCGCGCCCGCGGCGTGGGCGGCGGTTATTAATTCTGAATAATCTATGAGCTGCCCGTCCGTGGCGGGATATTGCGCCAAAACGCCGAACGCTCCCGGCAGGGCGCCGGCCAGTTTTTGCGCCGGTTCGATGCGACAGGGGACGCCCAGGGCGGCGGCCCGCGTTTGTACCACGGCCAGCGTTTGCGGATGGCAATTGTCCGCCATTAAAAAATAATGATGATCGGGCGTGCCGGCGGCGCGGCACAGGGCCATGGCCTCCGCGGCGGCCGTGGCTTCATCCAAAAGCGAAGCCGTGGCCAGCGGCAGCCCGGTTAGATCCGCCACCATGGTCTGAAAATTTAACAGTGCCTCCAGGCGGCCCTGGGCTATTTCCG
>JAJZCU010000224.1 GCA_021828935.1 Planctomycetota bacterium
AGCGTCCTTCGACCGGACGTTTAACATCCAATTGACGGAGCAGACCCAGACGGCCTACGCCCAACGCGCCCAGACGATGGCGGAAGGCAATGCCCAGATGCTCCGGGAAAACGGACAGGCGGGGCAGGCCAGTTTGCTGTTAATCCGTTCCAACTACGCCGAGAAGGTAAAAATATGGCGTGCGGAGGACGCCGCCTACGCCAAGTTACATAAGGCCGGAGCCGCAGCGCACCGCATTGCCACCGACGCCAAGATAGGCGCCGCACACGTTCAGGCGTTACAGGCCGAGCACCAAGCCCGTATGCAGAATATGCAGCGTAGCCAGGGCATCTCCATGGAATTGCGACAGGGTAAAATCGCCACGTTGCGGAACGAAAGCTTAATGGGAAACCAAACCGCGGGACTTCAGGCCGCGAAGCTGCAAGTGAAGCAGCAGTTCGCCTCCCAGATTCACCAGATGGTTATGCTCGCGCACTCCCAGTACGCTTCCATCGCCCAAAAGCGCCAGGCCATGCGCCAGGCCACGGTCCTGACATCGGAAGAGAAAGTGCAAGAGAGTAGGGCGGGACTTATCGGGCAGCAAGTGGCGAACCCGCAAGCACAGTATTCCCACCACCTTACTGGCGTCGGGCAGCGCAGCGAAGAGGAACATTCGCCCTTGATTCAGATGATTAAGTACCAGCAGCAGCAGGTTAATCTGTTAAAACAAATCGCGGGGCACACCAAGAACGGCGCCAAGAAACCCCACCTGGCCCCGGCCAACATAGGGAACCACTGATATGCCAGTTGTCGTAACACAGCGGTGGTCGGGGGTTTCGTTTAATCAATCGACGCAACAACCCATGGCCAAGACGATATTCGACGTGTCGGGCGTGGCGACCCCATCCGCCGCCATCGCCGCCACGGGCGTAAGCATTAACAGTCCGTCCGGTTTAAGCCAGTACATGTTGTGTTCCAGCGTGGAGGCGGAGCTATCGAAATTCGACCTATACGAGGTCACGGCGACGTATGAGAATTGCCCTGTGGGTTTCTTTCCAAATCCCCTGGCGCCACTGCAAGACCCTCCCAAGTACAAATGGGAATGTGGTAATACCAGTGAAGCGGTGGACCGTGACCCCACCGGCAATCCCATCACGAATTCCGCTGGTGATGCGTGGTCTAACCCGCCCACACGTAACTTCAGCGTGTTGTGTCTCCGGGTAATAAAAAATCAGCCGCAGTACAACCCGTCCATGGCCCTACAGTTTCAGGATAACGTGAACAGCGCGGCGGTGATTTTTAACAACCAATGGATTTTCAACCCCGGCGTTATGCTGTGCAAGAGCATCCAGCCCGCGCAGTGACGAGCCAGGCGGGGCTGTACGTGCCCGTGGAATACGTGTTTGAAATGCGGACATCTATTAAAACCACGCCAGATTCAGATGGATTATATGATAATTATAAAGCCCGTGCGGTGGACGCGGGCTTCAGAGGGTGGTACACGCCCAAGGGCGGCGGCGGAACCATCATGGGCGCCATCACCACGACCGGCGACGCTGGCCGGCCGCAGGCCGCAAGCGTGGAGATACGGCTGGACGGCACCGGGCAGCCTATCGATACCACATCGTTCATGGTGGAAGGCCAGCCGCCCGTGCCAAATCCCAAGGGTGTTCCCAAGGGCGCGTTCGTCGATAATCTGTCCGCGGCGTATTTCATAAAATACAACGTCTACCCCTCCATCGACTTCTCCGGTTTGGGATTGTAAATGTACACCTTCACGCCCGATGACATCCGCGACCTGCGGAACCTGTTGCAGACGTTCCGAGCTACGCGCGGCGCCCGCGTATCCAATACGCCCACCGGACTGGTGGTGGAAGAACGCCGGCAGCAGGCCCGCGTCCAGCGCGTCAACGAGGCGACGGTCGATATTAAAATATCAGCGGCGTCGGGCAACGGCCAGTATCTGGGCCGGATATTTCAGGGAACGCCCACCAGCGTAACGGGCACGGGGCCCACGCCGCCCTTCGCGCTGAAAGACCCCGGCGCTGACAACTGTCTTTTCATAAACCTTACTGAATTCAACGCCTTGAACCCGGCCGCCGGCAACATTCTCGCGCCCGGCCAATGGGTGGTCGGGAACCTCCGCGCGTACAGCACGGACTCCAAGCCCCTGGCAATCGCCACTGGCGTGTGCGACGGGAACGCGGCATTTCCGGTTTTGGTCGCCACCGACGGGGGCGCGGCAGGAAGCAGCACGACCAATTGCTCATGGACATATTCCTGTACCACCATGGCCGGCGCCACCATCCCGGGCGCAACCAGCCAAACGCCCAGCTTGAACGTGCGCTACCCGAAAGTCCAGTACGCGGCGCCCAGTGGCAGCCCGCAGAACATCGGCTTGGCGTGCTATACCGCGGCGACCCCTCCCGTTTTTCAATTGTTGATAGTTTACGAAAACCCAACCGAAACCGTGTGTACGTAATGGGCATCGCGATAAAAAATGGCGGCGTGGTCGTGAAGAACGGTGGCGTCGCCGTGGAGACTGGGAGCGCCTGCACCTGCTGCGGGTGCGCTGCGACTGGCGGACCATACACCGGCGTAAACATGAACTTAGCGGCGGGCCCAAATCTAATTACCGACCAAGGGCCGGACGCAAATGGCTGGACACAAAGCCAGTCTTTTGCGCAAGCCGCCGGCATTTATACTCTTAATCTTCTTGCCAACAATCAGTCTTACCCAGGCATGGTAATAGCGCCATTTATAAACTTTAATGCAAAAACATTCAATGGCGGGGCTGCCACAATCAGCGAAGGTGGGACCAACGAGATCACGCTGGCCCAACACGACCTGTTGGAAGTTTTGGCGGGGTGGCCGACCGTGGCGGACTATGTGTCTGCGTGCGAGGCTAATGCTAGCAATATTTTTATACCGGGTGTTCAAGATTTGGTAACTAACAACTCAGTTAACTGCCCGATTGTGACCGCCGCGAGCTTGCACGACTACGCCGAAAATTGTCCGCTCAGCATTACAGTAACCGTCACCTACAGCAACTCGCCAACCGTGAATAGCTCCATTCCTTTGGGCGTTCTTTTCACCGAAATTCCAGAATATGCGGAAGTTCAAGGAGCGAGCGGCCCCCTGGCTTACGTCACAGTGGGTTGGCTTGGCGCGCCGGTTTGGATTTTAGTTTATACCGCAATTGATAGCTTTCAGTCACCGCAATATGGACTTGTTTACGCCACCGCCCCTTACGCTGGGAGTGGGGATACGCCACTGAATAAGGCATGGACGATTATTCATACGACACCCAATGCTATTGCCACTTCGGTGGCGGTGACGTGATGCCGATTCCAATACCACGCCACATTCCAGTGCGGCCCGGGGCGCCCCTGATGGCGATTTCCGGCCCGGTCCTCTGGGCCGACCTGCACCGCCGGGCGCTGGGGTTCACCGGCGAGCAGGACTCCGCCTGGCTGGGAAGGTTCCGGGAGCGTATTAGCTGCCCGACGTGTCGCGCTCACTGGGAGCACATGGTGGCCGCGTATCCGCCGGCGTTTGGGGGCGACAGCTACTTCGCCTGGACCGTGGGGCGCCACAACGACGTGAACCGGAGCACCGGGAAGGCCACCATGACCGTGGAAGAAGCCCGGAAGCGGTGGGCGTAAACCGGCAAATCCACGCGATTTAATTGCATGGCAACACTCACGACTACATTTCAACAGGCGAGCTTAATCCAAGCCTACCGCGTCACGGCAACGTTGCAGCAGTCTAATGGCGACACTGGTCTCACGTACAGCCCCGGCTGGACCGTCCAGACCCTCTATCAGGCCGGCACCGGCCCCGGCCAGGCCAACTATGTCGACGGCATCGGCGGCACGCTGGCCGTGGGCGCGAGCCAGACGCTGGATTTTTTGAATTGGCAAGGCACCAATGGCTTTCCAGTCGCGTGGCAATCGATTAAAGAAATGTTCATCCAGAATACCGGAACATCGGGCAACGACCTGATACTGTCCGTGAGTACCTACCCCACCGTCCAGTGCGTTAGCCTCTTCGCGGGTGGCACGGGCAGTGTCATCGTTCCGCCGGGCGGCGCCATACGGCTATCGCGACCGGGCAACGGCTTTCAGATTGCGCCTGGCGCTTCCCAGTTTACGCTTTCGACATTAACCCCGCTGGCGAACCCGACGGCGGCGCCGACGCTATCCACGACCAATAGTGGCGGCACGATTCCACCTGGCACCTACCAAGTGGGCTACACCGAGCTAAGCCAGAGTGGAGAGACACTGCTGTCGCCGCTGGCCAGTATCACCGTGCCGACCACGACCAGTACGAACACGATCACCATGACGGCGAACACCAGCCCCGCTGGGAACATATATATGTCCGACGCCAACGGCGTCATGCGGCTGGCTACATACGTGCAAAGCGACTACATGGTGCATGGCGCCACCATCACAGCGCCCGCATCGACCAATGCCGCAGCGGCGCCCACCGCGAACACGACCGGCGCATCGGCGCCTGTGTCGTTTCTTATTAGTCTTTTGGGAATTGCTAACGCAGCTTAATTGGAGAAACCCATGAACATCGTAGACATCGTTTTAGCGTTCAGCCTGTGCGCCGGCATCGTGGCGCTGCTGATTCACTTCCATATTTTATCAGTGAATCAAGCCGCCATTAAGTCATTGGAAACGCGCGTAACGGCGCTGGAAAAGCAGGTCGCGAATGACATCGGGTCTGTGAAGAATGTTATTGGGAAACTTTGATGCCGGAAACTTTAATAAATCCTTCGCCAACCGTAAAAGCCAACGCCCTGGGC
>JAJZCU010000225.1 GCA_021828935.1 Planctomycetota bacterium
CCCCGCAGATGGGCTGGAATTCGTGGAATGCCTACGGCATGAACAACAGCGCCGCCCGCACCAAGGCCGCCGCCGACGCCATGGTGCGCACCGGCCTGGCCGCCAAGGGCTTTCAATACATTAACATTGATGACGGCTGGCAGAACGGGCGCGACGCCAATGGCCAGATTAAAACAACCGCCAAATTTGGCAATATGAAAGACATCATTGACCATGTGCATTCCCGCGGACTGCGGTTTGGCCTGTATTCCTCGCCCGGGCCAACGACCTGCGGCGGCCACACCGGCAGCTATCATCATGTGCGGCAGGATGCCCAGACCTACGCCGCCTGGGGCGTGGACTTCCTAAAATATGATTGGTGCAGCTATGGTAACGTGGCCACGGGAAAGGGCCGCGAAAAATACGTGAAGCCCTACGCCGAAATGGGCCAGGCCTTGATCAAGACTGATCGGGACATTTTCTTCAGCCTGTGCCAATACGGCATGGACCACGTTTGGAAATGGGGCGGAGAGGCCCCCGTGTTCGGCAATTCCTGGCGCATCTGCGGCGATATTAATGACAGTTGGGGCGCCGTGGTTAATAACGGTTTCAATGCCGACGCATACGTCAGCCCTCACCGCCATATCCCGATTTCGCATTATGCCAAGCCCGGCAACTGGAACGACCCGGACATGCTGGTGGTTGGAGTGGGTTCTTTCGAAACCGGCGGCCCCCATCCGACCAACCTCACGCCCAACGAACAGCTCTCGCACATCACGCTTTGGTGCATGGCCGCCGCCCCGCTTTTAATCGGCTGCAACCTGGACAAACTGGATAAATTCACAACCGATCTTTTGACCAATACCGAAGTGCTCGCCGTCGACCAGGACGAGCTGGGCCGGCAAGCCATGCCGGTACTGAAAAAGGTTTGGACGCAAGTTTGGGCGCGGCCGCTGTACGACGGTACTTATGCCGTGGCCCTGTTTAACTTAGGCTTCACGCCTACGCCGGTCACGGTGAAATGGAGCGACTTGGCGCCCGTGATGGAACATGGCCACGCGTTGACCGGCCGGCAGCCCATCCGTGATTTGTGGAAGCGCAAGGATCTGGGCGCCGCGACCGAGTACACCGCCGTTGTGCCCGTGCATGGCGCGGTGATGCTGAAAGTCGGGAAACCGGCAGGTGACGAACAATAGGCGGGAGGGGGCGGCGCACCTATCTGTAGGCGTGATGGCGTCACTACGGCTGGCGCCCGCCGCGCGCCGCGGGTCGCTGACGCTCCCGGCTCTGATTGGGCGCGGCCGCGCGGCAGCACCGCTGTTGGATTTTCCGCGGTTTATCCCATATTTGAAATTCCCCCCGTGAATCGATACACTACGCGGCTTGCTATGAAGGCCGGGATGCTGCCGTTATGTGCGCGTCCGGCCGATGTTATTGGAGACTGTTAATGTCAATTGATCGAAGCCTTAAGGGTAAAAGCGCGTTGGAGCGCCACCGCAACGTATTGCGTCGTTCTGAGCGCGTCACAGAGCTGGAGGACAACGAAAAATGGACCGAAGGCAGGGCCTCGGTGTTTGGTTTGGTAAAAGTTGCGCACCGCAAAATGGCCCCCGCGAAGAAAGCCGCCAAGACTGAAGAAGCCGGCGCCACGGCGGGCGTACCCGGCGCACCGGCCGCTGCCGCGACTGCAGGCGCCAAGCCCGCGGCTGGCGCAAAGGCCGCTCCCGCGGCGGCTGCCGGCAAGGCCGCTCCGGCCGCCAAGGGCAAAAAATAAGCTGGAACTCGGCGGGCCTGCTCAGGGTTTGACACGGCAACGCGGTTCGCCACGCCGCGGCGCCTGGCCGCCTTCGCCACGCATCTGTTTAACCATTTTTTCCCGGCTTTATGGCCAACTACCGCAGAAGTACGCCCTTTTTTGCCCGCCCCGGCATGCTTTTGTTGCTGCTGGCGGCGGCCTTTGGCGGCGGCGTTTTTGTCGGCAAAAATGCCCGCACCAGCACCGCCGTTCCCGTGGGCACCGGATCGCTGAAGGTCTATTTTTCGCCGCATGGCGGCGCCACCCGCGCCATCGTCCGAGCCATTAACGCCGCCCAAAAGCAAATTCTGGTGCTGGCCTATGCCTTCACCAGCCAGCCGATTATTCACGCCTTGGTGCTGGCCAAGCACCGCGGCGTGCAGGTGATTGTGGTGCTGGACAAATCCCACATTGAACACAAGCGCTATTATGGCCGCTACCGCCCCGACCCCGCCATCACCGCGTTCCGCGAGTCTGGCATACCAATGTACATTGATGAAAAACATGCCATCGCCCACAACAAAGTCATGCTTATTGACCATAACACGATCATCACCGGCAGCTTCAATTTCACCTACGCCGCCGCAAATTACAATGCCGAAAACATGCTGGTCATCCGCAACATGCCGCAACTGTTCGCCCAATATGACGCCCGCTTTAAGCATCTGGAACACATTAGCTTTCCTTACCATCACGGCATGAAACTGCACCGGCGGTATGCGGATCATCATTATCACCATCATTGAGCCTTCCGTTTTCAGTCCGGCCCAGGCTGGATCAAAAATATGAAAAGCCAAAATTTGGCCTGTACACAACGCAGCCACTGGATAATAATGTGCCCGATAGGTTCCCCCTGCTGTGGCGTTCTTCCAGGAGTATTACCTTGCGAAAAATTGTTTGGTCTGTGATGTTGGCCGGCGCCTTGGCGGGCTGTGCTGCCAACGGCGGCGTGTCCGCCCGCGCCGCCGCCACATCCCGCGCCAGCGTCCCGGCGCCCGTGCAACTGCGCTGCATGGGCCTGAAGAATCCGCTGGCCATTAATGCCCGCAAGCCCCGCTTCTCATGGCGCCTGCCGTGGAAAGGGCACGACCAACTGCAGAGCGAATACCAAATTCTCGTGGCCAATTCGCGCCAGGCCCTGGCGGCGGGCCATGGGAATCTCTGGAACTCCGGAAAAGTGCGCTCCGCCAACTGTACGGGAATTACCTATTCCGGCCGGCCGCTGCATTCCACCGAACGCATCTACTGGGAGGCGCAAGCCTGGAACGGCGCCCACCAGGCCTCCGCCCACAGCGCCGTGGCAACCTTTCGCGAAGGGCTGCTTAAACCAGCCCGGTGGCGCGGCGCCAAATGGATCGGCTTCGCCCCCACATCGCCCAATGGCATCAACCATCCCCTGCCGGCGGTCTATCTGCGCCGCACATTTTCAACCAAGAAAAAAATCGTTCGCGCCACCGCTTACCTCTGCGGCCTGGGCGTGAGCCGCCTTTACATCAATGGCCGCCCGGTGAGCCACGATCAACTTTCCCCCGCGCCAACCTGGTATCCCAAACGCTGCGAGTATCTGACCTTTAACGTCACAAAATTTCTGAAACGCGGCGCCAATGCCGTCGGCGTGGTTCTGGGCAATGGCCGCATGTACGGCATGCCGACCTCATACACGGTTCACTTTCCTCCGCGGATGCTGTTTCTGCTGCGCGTCCGCTATGCCGGCGGCGCGGTAAAAAACATTATCAGCAATCCCGCATGGAAAATGACCGACAACGGACCCATTCGCTACGACAACGAATACAACGGCGAAACCTATGACGCCCGCAAGCGCATGCCCGGCTGGGACAAACCCGGCTTCGCCGCCACCGACTGGAAAACCGCGCGCCTTTTAGGCCCGCCCCAACCCAGCACATCCACCACGATGAACGTCACGGCGCGCGTCCGCCAGGCCGTGCAAGGCAACGCGGTTTCGCTGGTTGCCAGCAATACCACCTTCGGGCGAGATCCGGCCTTTAACCATGTTAAACAATTACGCGTAACGTATTCCATCGCCGGGCGCCGGCGCCAGGTGAGGATTGCGGAGAACCAAACGTTAAATCTTCACGGCCCCCATTTACGCATCATCAAAGCGGTTTATGGCGCCCTATTTTCCCAACGACACCGCTCCGCCCCGGCTCCCCGCATCACCGCCCAGCCTGACGCCCCCATCCGCATTGTCCAAACGCTGCATCCCGTGCGCATTCTCCCGCTGGGCCAGGGCAAGTGGATTTATGACATGGGCCAGAACATGGTCGGCTGGTGTCAAATTCACGCCGCCGGACCCGCCGGCACAAAAATTACATTGCGCCATGCTGAAAGTCTTTTGCCCAACGGCCACTTGTACACCGCCAATCTGCGCACCGCCCGCGCCACCGATACGCTGATTCTGGCCGGCAAACCCATCACCTGGCATCCCACCTTTACCTATCATGGTTTTAGGTATGTTGAAGTCACAGGTTATCCCGGCAAGCCATCATTAAGCGACCTGGTGGGCCAGGAAGTGCATGACCAGATGCGCGTCACCGGCGGTTTTGTTTGTTCAGACAAGCTGATCAACCAGATTGTTCACAATTGCTTCTGGGGAATTCAAGACAACTACCGCGGCATGCCCACGGACTGCCCCCAGCGCGACGAACGCCAGGGCTGGATGGGCGACCGGGCTCAGGAAACGCTGGGCGAAATGTTCTTCTTTAACAATCAAGATTTTTACGGCAACTGGCTGCGGGATATCCAGGATGCGCAACTGGCCAATGGCTCCATCTCCGATGTAAATCCCCCCTATTGGGCCATTTACAGCAACAACGTGACCTGGCCCAGTACATTCATATTCCTGCCCGGCAGCCTCTACCGGCAATATGGCGGTATTTCCGTGATCCGAAAACATTACGCGGCCATGGGGCGTTGGATGAGCCTGATGGAGAAATCTGTCCAGCACGGCGTGATAAGCAATGACAGCTACGGCGACTGGTGTTCGCCGCCGCGCAGCAA
>JAJZCU010000226.1 GCA_021828935.1 Planctomycetota bacterium
GCGTGCCAGCAGCGCTTCCTCAAGTTCCTTAACAAAGAGACCCTTGCCGCCAATGTTGGCAAGCGGCCCCTGCGGCGCTGAATCTCCGCTGGTGGCGATTATTTCCGAAGGTATTAAATCGCCCCCGGCGCGCCGCCGGATCAATTCCGCCACCCACTGGGTCTGAGCCCGGGCCAGCGCGCTGCCGCGCGTGGCTATCTTCAATTGACGTTGGGCCAAATTTGCACCGTGCTGTTCTTGTTCCGAGCCGTTATCGTAGCGCGGGAGGGTCAGGCCCAATCCGGCTTCTCCTGAAGTCCGGCGGGCAACGTTCGCTGCCGCTGGGTGGCCGCGATAATCCCGCCCAGCGAACCCACTTCCGACCACGGCGCGGGCTTAATGTTCCAGTTCGCGGCGGCGTAGGCGTCCGCCACAAACTGTGTCGTCCGCATAATCTGTGAAAAATCAGTCATGGTCGCGCCGCCATGGCGCACCGCCTTGGCGAAGCTATTAAATATCAGCGAGGCGCCGTCAAATTCGCCGCCGTCATCGTGGAATTCCTCCATCGGCTGGCCATCGGCAAAAACATGTCCCACGCCATTCCACAGCGCCCGGCCCTTGGTTCCAATGATTTCCACCGTCGGCCGGTCTATGGTGGCGCAAGTGGTGGCCACCAAGTGCAGACGCGGGCTACCCGGCACGTCCAGCATTCCGGTGACAAACGCGGTGTCTTCCATTTCCAACTGCGGGGCGTCGTGAAAGCGGTACAAGGCCGAACGCACGTCGCGCACTTCGGCCACGGTCGGCAATTTGCCCGGCGTCACCAGCACCAGGGTTTCATTGATAAAATGGATGCCCTGGTTGAGCATCACCCCGTCAAGGTTCCACTGGCCGTTGTGCATCTTGCGACCGGCCCATCCCACGCGCCCGTAATAACTGTTTTCGCGCCACCACAACGTGGCTGTAAACACCTCGCGAATATCCCCGATGGCGCCGGCTTGCAGGCGTTCGCGCATCTGCAGCATGGATTTGCGCCCCACATGCTGCATCTGCACCGCCCCCACCCGGCCGCTTTGGCGCTGCGCTTCCAGCATTATTTTACAATCCTCCGGGTGGGTGGCCAGCGGCTTTTCGCACAGCACATGTTTGCCGGCGGCAAAGGCCGCCACGGAAATTTCGCGGTGCAGAAAATGCGGAGCGGCAATGACCACCGCCTCCACCCGCGGGTCGGCCAACACTTGCTGATACGTATCATAAATCGCGCCGCCCGCATCCCTGATGCGCTGCGCGCTTTTGGTCACTGCGGCGTCGCCCAGTCGCGTATCGCATCCGGCGGCCAGAAGAAAATTGGGATTCTTTTCCATCTCATTTAAGTGCGATGGCGCAATGCCGCCCCCCAAGCCAATCTGCCCAATGCGAACCGGATCATCAATTAATTTTTCGGGCCTACGCATCATCATCCTTATTAAACCGACCGCCGCCGCGGACCGGCGCGCCATACCCCCAGCCAATGGGCCCGGATCGGGTCAGAAGAGTTTATATAAGATGCGATGGCGGTTTGCAATTGGGATGGCGGGCAATTCTGATCTCGGCCTGGCCTCGCCGATACTTACAACTCCGGATATGCTTATTAAGGAGACTGTTTATGTTTCAGGATGACCCGGTTGTGGAACGCGTCCGCGAAGCGCGGCGGCAGATTTGGGCCGAATGTGGATGGGATCCGCACCGCGTATTGGAATGGGCCAAACGTATTGAGGCCGAGACTCCCCATAAAGTAATTAGGGTTGAGACGCCGCAGTCCATTGGCGATCAGCCGGCACCGGAGCCGCCGAATGATCAGGGCGCATAGGATGCTTGGCACATGAATGTGGAACAGAGCACCGCCCTGAACGGAACGGTGCTAATCCGGCGTGCGCGCACGCGGATGCACACGGCGCGCCAAAGATTACCAACCCGCAACGCAGCACCCCAACTCGCATCGCGGCCCGTCATTTCTTACAATGTCCCATGAACCGTTTTTTAGGGTGCCTTATGACACAAGAAATTACCGTTGAAGGATCAGAACAAATTGCCAAGCGGCTGGCGGAACTGGGCGGGCGGATAATTCGGGCGACCTTTGTCGTGGAAATGCCCAATGAAGGGCAGTTACCGTTGCCCGTATTGAACATTCCCGCCAATTCGCGGACTACGGGGCCGGCTGCCCAAGCCGAATCTCCGGAGGATCGGGCAGCTTGGGTTCGCGAATTTCTTGTTTGGGCGGACAGCCATCCGCCGGCTCGCGGCCCCGTAGACGACAGTCGCGAATCCATTTACCGGGATATTGGATGACCCTGCTGGATACCAACATCCTTGCGCGGCTTTGCGACACCAGCTCACCGCATCACCGGGCCGCGGCCGATGCGGTCGCGTTGCTTCACAGCCGGGGGGAAATGACAGTCGTTTGCTCGCAGAACATGATCGAGTTTTATTCCATTGCCACGCGGCCCCGAAATGGACTTGGATTGTCCCATCCGCAAGCAATTACGGCGATGATGGACATTGAGCGGAGGTTTCACATGCTTCACGAATTGCCACTGCATGATGCATGGAAAAAACTCATTGTAAAATATACCATTACCGGCCGAATTGTATTTGACCTCAAGCTGGTTGCCGCCGCAGCCACCGGCGGATGCGCGTCAATTCTCACTTTTAATGACCAGGACTTTTTAGACTTTAGCGAAATTTCAGTTGTGAATCCCTTCGACCTTTTGGGGCTTGCGCGGGCGTGATCTGCTTGGCCCAAGTACATGGTTGCGACGACCGGCGATAAAATTCACGTAGCGCCAGCCACAGTTCACCGCGTGCAATTATTCACTATCGTGCATCGCCCGACATTTGGCCGATCCCAGAATAAACGCGTACATTTTCTGGCAATACCTTTTCTGGCTGTAACGCCGGAGGTCGAGGACAAATCTGCACCGCGTACTGGAACGGGCGAAACGTATGAGGCCAAGACTCCCGATAAAATAATCAGGGTTGAGACGCCGCAATCCATTCGCGATCAACCGGCGCTGGAGCAGCCGGACAACGAAGGCCCATAGGATGCTTGGCACATAAATGTGGAGCCAAGCACCGCCCTCAAGGGAACGGTGCTGATCCCGCGCGTTAGTCGTTCTCAGTGCTCCGCGTCTCAGCGTTTTTTTTCATTTCGCCTGTGCGCCGCCAAGCTTCCAGGGAAAATAAATCATCGGGCGCCGCGCCGTATAGTTCCCCGGCAAAAAAGGGCGAAGCCGCGCCGCCTTTGTGGCGTCGCGGCTTCGTATGGCCTGGCCTGTAAGCCGAATTCTGTACCGGTTTGCCGGTGGCAGGCATCTATCTAAGGAGCTGCATTGCTGCCGCCCTCAAGCGACCTACCCGAAACCTTGCGCCCCCTGCGGTTCCTGGTTTCCTTGCGGAAGCTTCGTACTACGCAGAGGACATTTATCCGCCCGCCTTGCGACCGGCGGAAACGCGCCGGGCCAGCGCTGGGTTTCCTATTTGGCCTTGCACCCGGTGGGGTTTACCTTGCCGACCGCGTCGCCGCGTTCGCGGTGCGCTCTTACCGCACCTTTTCACCCTTACCTGCCGGACAAGCCGACATCGGCGGTGTATTTTCTGTGGCACTTTCCCGCGCCCGGTCAAGCCGGACGGGTGGGCGTTACCCACCACCGTGCCCTATGGTGTTCGGACTTTCCTCCCGAAGTAAATCGGGCGCCTGCCCGGCCAAGCCGCGTGAATTATACCGTAAATCGCCTGAAATGATACGTCGGCAAAATCCATTTTTTCGGCCGGAACCGCTGCCCTTCTCCGTTCCATCCCAGCGTCTTGGGCGCCGCAGCATTTTCTTTTCGTCTCTGCGCCGCCATGCCTCCGCCACGAGCTCTGTCTAAGGCGGCCAGCCGCTGGGCGCAACAGTGCGTTGCTCGCGACCGTTCGCCGCAGCGCGCGCCGCGCCCTATAATGCCGCTTTGACTTTGTGCAATTTCCCATGTGAGGTGCCCCGTGTCCGAAACCGCTTCCCCGCCGTCCGCGCCAGCCGCCACCGCGCACCAGGTTGCTTCCAGCCAACGCGTGTACCCCCAGCCGCAGCCATCTTCCGGCGGCCAGCCGGGCATCCGGCGGCAATACATTGCCTTTAGTTTTTACAAGCTGCTGCCGGAATTTCGCCGCCTCCCCATCGACCAGCAACGCGCCCACATGGCGGACTTGGTAAAGCTGACCGCCGGCAACGACAGCAAAGAGATGATTCTGCTGTCGTACAGTTGCGTGGGCGCCCGGCCCGATGTGGACTTCATGCTGTGGAAAATTAGTTATGAAATGGAGCATTTGCAGCAATTTTCCGCCGAGATCAACCGTCTGCCGCTGGCTGGATACTTAGTAACGCCGCACCATTATCTGGCCCAATCCAAGCGCAGCACCTACATTGACAAACTTGAGCCGGGGCATGACGAATCGCGCACGCGCATCGTTCCTGGAAAGTGCCGCTATATTTTCGTGTATCCCTTCGTAAAAACCCGCGATTGGTACTTGTTAAGCAAACCCACGCGCCAGGGCATCATGGACGAACACATCGCCGTGGGCACAAAATATGGCTCGGTAAAACTCAACACCACGTACAGCTTTGGCCTGGATGACCAGGAATTTGTCGTGGCCTTTGAAACCGACCACCCCGGCGACTTTCTGGACTTGGTGCAGGAACTCCGCGAAACCGAGGGCAGCCGCTTCACGCTGCGCGACACCCCCATTTTTACGTGCATTCAAACGCCCATGGAACAAATTGT
>JAJZCU010000227.1 GCA_021828935.1 Planctomycetota bacterium
GCAAAATGCCGGTATTTACGGTTCACATGTTCCCAGATCTGGCAACGTCAACGGCTTTGGCTTTCGCCGGGCCCGTTTAATTTTCAGCGGCCATGCGTTTACTCCCAATCTGACGTATTCGATTTCCGGCGATTTCGGCGGTACGTTCAGCAACCACGCCAATTTCCAAATTCTTGATACGTTTATGGCATACAAGGTCAACAACCTTATCAACGTGCGGGCTGGTTCATTTTTAACGCCATTTACTTATGTTGAATATGTGTCGTCAGGGTTGGAACTGCCGGACTTTGCCATTGATGAAAACCCGTTCGACCCGGTGCGTTCGCTGGGCATGAGCCTGTTCGGCAACATCATTCCGAATAAGTTAAGTTATGAAGTCAATGTCAACGATGGCGCCAATTCCAACACCCTGGGCCGCGCCAGCGACTTGGGCGGGGCAATCGACAACCGCCTGGCGTTCTATGGCCGCATGCAGTTTGCCGGTTCGGGCAAAATTGCCGACTTTAATGATGAACCGGACCTTGAAAATCATCAGCACCTGGTTTGGATGATCGGCGGCGCGGGCGGTTTTGAGTCGCAAAATAGTACTGCCAGCGCCTTCCCGGCGCCGCAATCATCGTTGACCATCTTTGGTTTGGCCAATCCATCGGGCCCCGGATACGCCGCGCCTTTCGCGGCCAACGGTTCGGTGTATCGCGCCACCTTGGACGGTCACTTGAAGTACCGCGGATTCGCTTTGAGCGCCGCCGCATATTTTCAGGATTACAACGACTCGCTGACCGGCAACACCGGCACAGACGCGTTTCGGTCAACGTTCCATCGTTCCTCAATTTATCAATTGGGCTATAACGTAGACGCCGGTTATTTTATTGTGCCGCACAAGTGGGAGGTGGTCGGCCGGTTCGCCCAGTTGAAAACCCAGGGCAGTAACTTAACGGCAACGCAGTACGAGCTTGGCCTGAACTATTACATGTTTGGCGAGAATGCCAAGATACAAGGCGCAGTGAGCTACCTGCCCAGCGGCGCCCCGTATACTAGCGCCGGCGTTGACAGCGCCATTAACACGCAGGACATCATTGGCCAACTGCAGTTCCAGATGAAGTTCTAAACGTCTTGTACCTTGGCAAAATCGTCGGCAGCGTCAGAGGATCCCTTGGCAACGGCCATAGTGGCGGAGGACTCTTTTTCTGGGTGCAGCGGCGCCAGTAACAATCAGATTGTTCCGTGCAAAAACAAAAAAGCCGGTGGTCGCATTGGGAGCGACCACCGGCCTTCGTGGGGGAGAAGGAAGGAACTTCATCACGCAGGGCGTTGGGGAACACCCGTGCATGACATCTGAATAGTACGACGCTTTTTTGCGATGTCCAGCAAATTCTTGAAAAATTTTAATCCCGGCTTTCCGCCGCATTTGCGGCCGCCGGGGTTGATATTGTTCACGTCTTTTGGGCCGCACAACGCGAAATAGCCAAAGCGAGCATACGGCGGACCGCTTCATGGTCTGATTCCGGCCAATGTGAACCGCGAAAACGGCTCCTGACGGTACTGCAACCATGGCGTGCCCAACGCACGCGTCCAGGCTTCCACTTCATCGCGCTGCCAGCCCTTCATAACGGAAACCGTGGAATCATGTGAAACCGCCTTGCGTGAAAAAAGCGTGAGCACGCGGATCGAACGCAAAGCCCAACGTTCGCGTAAAAGGTCGCTGACCACGATGCCCCGCCGGCTGATGCGTAGCATTTCGCGCAGCACGGCCAGCACTTGCGGTTCACGCAAATGGTGCAAAAACAGCCCACACAGAGCAAAATCAACGCTGTTATCGGCCAGCGGCACATGCAGCGCGTCGGCCTGCACATAGTTGATTTGCGCGCTGTCGGTCCAGCGTTGGGCAAAGCCTAAAGTGCCGCTGTGAATGTCCAGGCCAACGATGCGCACAGGCAAGCTTTTTCGCCGGGCCCAGCGCAGCAATGCCGCCGGTATGTCGCCCGAGCCCGTGGCAATGTCTGCGATGGTGAGGCTGGGGCCGGTTTGGCCGGCGGTCAACGTGTCCAATTGCCGCAACATGACGCGGGTGCCGCCCAGGTAGCGATTGACCCAGCGGATGAAGCGCAGGGTGGCGCGCAAATCTTCCGCGCTGACATGCGTTTCATCCATCACTTCGGTAAGATGTTCGGGACGTTGTGTTAACATAGGCCCATCCTGATAAGACAGAAGTATGCACGATACACCAAAAAAGCCGCGGAACGTACCACTGCCCCAACGCCCCGGCGGCGTGGAAGAACCGTGGTATCAAATGGGATTGCGTTTCCGTTGTACGCAGTGCGGCAATTGTTGTTCCGGCGGGCCGGGCTTTGTATGGCTGAGTTTGCTGGACATGCAGCGGATCTCAGCGTTCCTTAACATGGAATTTGACGCCTTCACGCGGCGCTATGTGCGCCAGGTGCGGGGCGGATTTAGCCTGGTCGAAAAGCCCGATTATGATTGCGTGTTTTTGAAGCGTGCAGGCGGCAAGGCCATGTGCGGCATTTACCCCGTGCGGCCGGGCCAGTGTCGAACCTGGCCGTTTTGGAATCAGAATCTGCAAACCCCTGAGCATTGGACGCACGCCGCCGGGCGTTGCCCGGGCATGTGCGATGGCGACGCCCCATTGTATGATGTCGCGCAGATCGAGGCGGGGCGAAATCATCCAGAGTCGCCGGAGTAACGTCTGGCGCCGAAGCTAAGTTTTTTTCCGGCGCCTGGGGCTTCCAGGAAGGCGGGAGACAAAGCCCGGTGTCCGTTTCTGTAAGTGGTTGTTTTACAATGGTTTATGCACGCCTTGCCGGCGTTGGCCAGGCCCCTTACGGGCACGGGGGGAAGAATAATTTGAAGCTGCGCTCCCCCGGCTACTTGATACTGAGTCTCAATTAGACTAACGTAAAGCCAAGTTGATGGCCGGCATCTGGGTGTCGGACTGGACTAACCAGACGCGGCCGGCATGGACTGCTATGGCGTTTGCTTATGGTGCGGGCTTGGGCCTGCACCGTTCGGCCGCGCATGAAGGATTTCGGTGAGTACTTTGGCAACAACAACAACTGACACTGGCAATAAGCTGCCTGCATCGGGCAATGGCCCGCGGGCAGGCGTTCGGGGCATCACGTTGGATCAATTGCAGGTGGGTGATACGGGTCGCGTGATTCGCTTAACGTTGCCGGATCAGGGCTGCCGGAAGCGCTTCGCTGAAATGGGGCTGGCGGAAGGCTGCCGGGTGTCGGTGGTGGGTGGCGGCGACACGCTGCTGTTGGCCATTGGCGCCAGCCGCATGGCGCTGGCGCAGCGCTGCGCCCAGTACGTGACGGTCTTGAAACTGCCCGCCTGAAAACCTTGCGAGCCGTACTGTCAAAGAATAACCCGGTGCCGAACATGACCTTGGATGAATTGCCGCTGGGCGATACCGCAATCGTGATCAAACTTGGGGGGCAGCGGGGCGGTGCGCCGGCGTCTGATGGAAATGGGCCTGACGCTCAACGCTCCGGTGCAGGCGGTGCGTCGGGCGCCAATGGGTGATCCTTTGGATGTAAAGGTGCGCGGGTATCATCTGTCGCTGCGTCGGGAAGAGGCCGCCTTCATAGAAATACGGGCGCAGGAAAAGGTTTGAAACGCGGTAGACGAACATTGCGACGGATGTTTCATGGTTACCGGCAGGTTGAATTCGCCGCGGCGCCTTTTGCAGGCTTTGTCCCATGACCGCTCTGGATACCCCCGTTGACCCCGCAGCCGAAGTTTCGTTATCCGCCGCGACCTGGACGGTGGCGCTGGCCGGCAATCCCAATGTGGGAAAAACCACCCTCTTCAACGCCCTCACCGGGCTGAAGCAAAAAGTTGCCAATTATCCCGGCGTCACGGTCGAAAAAAAAGAAGGCCGCTGCGAACTTCCCGGTCCGCATCACAAAAACGTCTCTTGCGCGCTGGTTGATTTGCCCGGCACTTATAGTCTGGCCAGCCGTTCTCCGGATGAACATGTGGCGCGGGGCGTGTTGCTGGGGCAAATTGCCGGTACGCCGCGCCCGGACGTCATCGTGGTGGTGTGCGACGCATCCAACCTGGAACGCAATTTATATTTAGTAACGCAGGTATTGGAAGTCGGCCGGCCCGTGGTGGTGGCGCTGACCATGTGCGACCTTGCCCAGCAGCGCGGCCAGGAGGTGGATCCGGCGAAATTGTCGCGGCATTTGGGCGTGCCGGTTGTGCCGGTGCAGGGGCATCGCGGCGTGGGCATTGTGGAACTCAAGAAAAAAATTGCCGAGGCGATCGGCACAGTGGCCCGGCCGTTGCGATTGGCCTTGCCGTCGGCGATGGAACTGCATGTTCAAAATATGACGGACGCACTGCTGCATGAAAAATTGTGCGAGCCGGATCAGGCCGGTTTTGACGCCCACCTGATGCTTTCGGCCACCGATGAAGAAGACGTGCCCGACCTGCGTTTGCGTAATCCGCGCGTGGCGGCGGCGCTGCACGCGGCGCACGTGGATTTTGCCGCCCGGGATATCGACCCCGTTGCCGCGGAAATTGAGGCGCATTATGCCCACATTGGCGCGATGGTTGAAGATTGCGTGGCCGCGGACGAGGCGGCAGGTTCCAGCCGGCAAAGCGTCACCGACAAAATTGATCGGATTGTCACGCACAAGTTTTGGGGCATGTTGATTTTTTTAGGCGTGATGGGTCTGGTATTTGTCAGCATCTTCAGTTGGGCCCAGCCGATCATGGACTTTCTGCAATACACGCTGGGGACGGCGAA
>JAJZCU010000228.1 GCA_021828935.1 Planctomycetota bacterium
TTTTCCAAGCCCGTCACCACGCATGAGTATGAAGTGCATGTAAAAATACCGCTGGATCAGGCCCACAAAACGCACCAGCACTTCACCAATCTGCAACTGGGCATGCAGATGGGCCGCAAAATTCTGGCCAGCCGCCCCGCTGAACAAAAAATGATGTTTATTATTACCGATGGCCAGCCCACGGCGCATGTGGATGGCAACATGCTGTATCTCATGTACCCGCCGGAGCGCGTGACCGCCCTGGCCACGCTGCGCGAGGCCCTGTTGTGCATGCGAGCCGGCATCCGGGTGGCCAGTTTCGCGCTCATTGAAGACTATTGGGGCATGGAGTGGGTTGAATTTGTGGACCAACTCACGCGGCTGTGCAAAGGCGTGGCGTTTTACTGCGCATCCGATGACCTGGCCAGTTGCGTCATGGAAAGTTATTTAAGCGGCCGGAAGAAAAAGGCGTACATCGCATAGGAAAAAGAAAGGCCGGCCGCAAGCCGGTTCCCATCAACCGCACGCTACGCGAAATGCCGCCGCGTCAATGCCAGTTTCAGGCCGAAACAGATCAAAGCATTAAAACATAAAAATCAATAGATTCGCGGCGGTTTGGCCGCCAAGCCCCTCGCCGGGGCCCCCGCGACCGGCGCCCACCCCTGCGCGCAGCCCGGCCACGCCCCGCGGCGCGAATTGATCCCGCGACCGGACGTGCGAACTGTCCTTGCCCCCGCTATACTGTCCCAAGACTAAATGCAGATGTATTACGATGGTCAGGCCACGGCGGGACGCCATGAGCCTGACGCATTGGCTTTTTCCCCGCGCCTTTGCGCCGCGCTTTTTATTTTCTGGCGCGGTACGGGGTGATCTGCCGAAGGGGAATTAGACGGCTTCTGAAAATCCATTCGGCCCTCGCGGAAAGCACTGTATGATCATCGACTGCCACACGCATATTTGGCAAAGCCCCGAGCAACTTGGTGACGGCGCCCTGCTGGAACTTTCCAAGCCCTCGGTCACCCCCGGCCAGCGCCTGCGCCTGCTGCCCCAAGCCGATACCGCCAATCATCTGCTGGCCGCCGAACCGGCCGACCGAACATTCGTTCTCGGGTTTCGCAGCCGCCATTTAAACGCCGCCATTCCCAATGATTACATCGCCGACTACTGCCGCGAACATGCCGACCGCATGATCGGCTTTGCCGGCATCGACCCCACGGAACCAGACGCGTTGGATCAGGTGTCTCATGTCACACGTGAATTGCACCTCAAGGGCCTGACCATCTGCCCGGCAGCGCAGGATTTCCACCCATGCGACACCCGCGCCATGGCCGTTTATGAAAAAGCCACCGCGCTGCATCTGCCGGTGATTTTCTACCCCGGCACGCATCTTTCACCCAAAACGAAAATGGAATATGCCCGCCCGTATTTGCTGGACGAGGTGGCCCGCAGTTTTCCAAACTTGAAAATGGTCATCAGCCACATGGGCTATCCGTGGGTGGATGAAACGATTGTGTTATTAGGAAAACATCAGAATATTTACAGCGACGTGGCGGCGCTGCTGCGCCGTCCGTGGGTGGCCTATGACGCCCTGGTGCGGGCCCATCAGTTTCAGACCATTGATAAACTATTGTTCGGCAGCGATTTCCCCTTCACCACCGCCGGGGAATGCATTGAAACGCTGTACAGCATCAACCAGATGGCCATGGGCACGCAGATGCCCACCGTGCCGCGCGAACAGCTCCGCGGCATCGTGGAGCGCGACGTGCTTTCTCTGCTGGGCATCCACGCCACGCCGGCCCGGCTGATCGCGATGCTGCCCAAAACGCGGCGCGTCCAAAAAGCGGGCTGAACCCCTCAGCGCCCGTTGTCAATAAAACTCCACCCGCTCATGGCGGGTTTTCCATGCAACGGCCGATTTTTTCCCCTAATAGGCCCGGCGCCATCAGTCGGGGGCGCCGCCGCCCGCACGCTCAACGGCTTGGATTTCCTCCTCGGTTAATCCGTACAGGGCGTAAACTTCCTGGTCAATGAGCGCGTCCGTGGCGGCAATCTGGCGCTGTATCTGCTCATGGCCGATTTTGGCCCCGGCCAATTGTTGGTGCAGGGTTAAGGCCGCTGTTGCCAGCCGCACGATGCGATCGTGTGCGGCGCGGTCCGGCGCGCTGGAGAAGTCGATGGTCCGCAACGGCAGGGTTGAAATATACTGCTTCGTGCATGTAATCCATCCGCCCCGGAAGATATTGCTGATGGATTTCAGCCGCCAGTACAATAGCCGTGAATTTAGCAACGCAAGAATGTAGAGGCGGTGTTCCCCGTTATGTTCGGGGCATTCCCGCGGTAGTGTGATGCTGAAACCGCCGCTGGCCATGAGGCAAAACGCGCTTTGTGGCGCTGGAAAGACGGAATAAAGGCCGCGGTCGGCCAGAAGCGGGACCACAAAATCCGCCGCATCATGGAGATGCAGATTCCGGGGCGCACTGTAGCCATACCATTCGCCATATTGTTTGCGATTAACCAACTGGGCCTTGTTTGACAGGAGGTATTGGAATGCCCTCGGGTAGCGCCGGCGCAGCTGGGCTTCGGGAATTAATTCATATCCATTGGCGTTTACCACGTACGGGAAGATGATGCGGTCGTTTCCGCGTGGCCGGAAATTATATCGGCCAAAGTCGGTTGCATATAAGGGCCGGCGTAAAATGGACGCCTCGACATTCACAGTCCGGCCACCCCGCGTGACCATGGATCCCCGGCCGCGCGCCAGCGTGAAAATGTCGTCCGCGCCGGTGCTGGAACCCCGCGAAATTTCAGTGGCGACCGTGCCCAGCGGCCGGCTGTTCCGCATCATTTTAGAAAGAATAATTTGCGACTGCGGGTCAATGACGCTCCAGGGGCTGCGTCCCAGCGCTCCTGGCTCCAGTGCGCGGGAAACCGCGCCCGTTAACCCTTCACGCGAAGCGTCCGCGGCGACTGCGTAACGCACGCTTTCAACGGGTTCATTGCCTACAAATAGCAAACATGTGTAGGTCGCCGCCTGGGAAAAAACCATGGCATGACGGAAATCGACAATCTCCCGTACTGCGTGGCGCTGGGTAAGCAAACCGCGAATGCTCTCACCATAATCCGTGCTCATGAACTTGCTGGGAACAATAAACCCCAGCCGGCCCGTCTTCGACAGCAACGAGAAGCCTTTTTCAATGAAGACCACGTAAATGTCGAAGTTACCGCTCTTGGCCGCGCCATAACGTTGAACCAGGTAATCCGCGCCCGCCGGGGAGGTATCGCGCAACGTTTGGATTCGCACGTACGGCGGATTCCCTATTACCGCGTCGAACCCGCCGGCGTTGAGAATGCCGCGAAACTCCGCGTTCCAGTCAAACGCGTTGATCTTCCATCGCGTTTGGTCATCCACCAGCGAAAGCTGCTGATATTCATAAAAATCAGGGCCGATCAGGGAATTGCCGCACTTGATAATTCCTGCCAAGTCCGGCAGCGCACGTTCCCGAAAAAGCCGGTACTGGTTGGCCAGCGTTTCCTGGGACTCCCCCTCCAGAGCCTTAAGCAGGAGCGACAGGCGCGTGGTCTCAACAGCGTTGGGATCCACGTCAACGCCGTGGATGTTGTTTAATAGGATTCGCTTGCGCTCCGCCAGCGTCAGCGCCAAACCGGGGCGCCCCTCCGCCCTGCCGCCGCCAGTGGGCCCCACCTGCCGGATGGGCGGGCTGCGCATCCGCAGGAACTTTTCCGGTTCGTTTTGCTGGTAAAAATTGATGTGCCAGTCCAGCAGAAACTGGTACGCCCCCAACAAAAACGAACCTGAACCACACGCCGGGTCCAATAATTTCACGCGCGCCACTTCCTTGGGCGTCAGACCATCCACCAAGCATCCCACGGTGTTCCGCACAATATAGTCCACAATGTATGTTGGCGTGTAATAAACGCCGCCGGCCTTGCGCACCTCCGGCTTTTCCTCCACCCGCGCCCGGTGGGCCGGGGTAAGCCTTATGACCTTGCCGAGGAACTGCTCATATACGTGGCCCAGGATGTCAGCCGGCAGCACCGAAAATTCGTAGGGTGAATCCGGGTAATACAATGAACCGACAATGTTTCGGATGATTTTGTCTTCAATAACAAGATTGGGCGTGAGTTCATCCGGTGGCTCGTCGCGGCCTTTTTCCGCGGAAAAGTGGAACAACCCCGAGTTGTATTTCTCGTCGGCGCGGCGGAACAACTCACACAGCCGGCCATAACAGCCACCGCCGTTGCACAGCGCCTGCAGTTGCCCGTAAAGTTCAATGCCCCGATCTTCACAGATGCGCAGGAACACGATGCGGTCGATGGTGCGTGTCACCGCAAAGTTGAGGTCACGGTCGGAAAGGGCCCCATTACGCAGCGCGATATTTTCCGCAAGCACCTCCCGCCACCGCTCAATTTCCAGCAGAAAAGCGTCGTCCACTCCGGCCGTGCCGCGCATGCGGCCGGTGGCGGCGGCAAACTTGTCAAACGCCCCCTTCAGCACCGCCTCTTTCGACAATAGGCCGTGCAACTGCCCCCATTTTTCGCCGTACTGTTCATATGTGCAATAGAATACTCGGGCCTTCGCAGCGGCATCAGTCTGGTCCGGCTTCACCCGGCAGTCATAAATTGCCAATTCACCGAAGTTTGATAATATAGACAGTGGCAACTTGGCGGACCACGCATACCGCCGAAGTTGATACGCCGGCGATGACTCGGATTTTATCCCCACCGCCGGCCTCTTTGCCTCCAAAAAAAATTTTCGCGTGCCACGCGGCGCA
>JAJZCU010000229.1 GCA_021828935.1 Planctomycetota bacterium
AAGGCCCTGACGGGGCGGTAACATCGCGCCTGCACGGCGCCGCCCCGTTCCGCGTTCACGCGGCCAGCCGCGCTTCACCTGCCGGCGCGTCCTTCTTTTTGGCCCCGCAATGCTTGAGGAAAAAAACTGGTCTTCATTTTTAATTTTACTTGGCGCATGTATAATTCCGATTATGCATCCTCACCCGACCAGCGCTGTCGTACACTCTGACCCGGACATCCTGGGAGGCACCCCCGTTTTCATTGGCACGCGGGTTCCGCTGCAGAACCTCATTGATTCGCTGGAGGGCGGTGAATCGCTGGAAGATTTCCTGGACGGCTTCCCTTCGGTTCGGCGCGAGCAGGCCATCGCCGTGATCGAGGCGGCGAAGGCCGCGACTCTCGGCCAGATCGCGGCATATGCGAATCCTGATTGATGAATGTCTGAATTGCGGCTCGGGCGAGCATTGGTTGGCCATTACGCGGTTTCCGTGGCAAAGATGGGGTGGTCGGGGCTTAAAAACGGCGAGCTTTTGGCGGAGGCGCAGTCGCAATTCGACGTCTTAATCACTGGCGACCGGAATCTTCAGTTTCAGCAGAACGTCGCAAACCGCACGATCGCCGTGCTTGTGCTCCACGCACCGACCACAGATCTCGCCGACACATTGCCGCTGGCGCCGAGAATCCTGGCGTTATTGCCTACACTGCGCGCCGGAGACGTTGTGGGCGTTTATCCAGAGTAGTGCGGCTTCCCCAAGCACGTTAGCCGGCGCGTTGGACATACGGCTGGATCCAAGCGCCGTAAAAGAATCGTCCAGCCATCGCTGCGCCGTTCCTTATTTGCACCGTCCGTTTCCGCCGGCGCTTGGTTCCGCGTTCACGCGATCCATCCCTTCTTGCCCGCAATCGCTTTCTTCTTAGCCCGGCCAGACGCGCTGCGGCCTGCTGAACTTGGCGCCCAAACATGCGTTGAGCCAGTAGCGGAACTTGGGGGAAGACGGTAATCTAGGCAATTCATTTGCCCCTGCGGACCGATAGGGACGGTAGGATTTGCTGCGCCAGCCCGTTTTGGATGGGGCGGGCGGCGGCGTGCCGGAAGGAACATTTGCTTGGAGTCCAGCCAGACATTATATCGCTTTGCATGCCCGCGTTGCGCCGGGACGTTGAAAGCGCCGGTGCAATGGGCCGGGCGCAGGGGCGTTTGTCCGCGCTGCCAGAACGCGCTGGTATTTCCAGAGACGGCCTTGGCGGAAGGCGCCGCCAAAACCGCGCAAATGATCATGCATTTAGTCAGCGAAAGCGAGGCGCCGCTTTTGGGGATGCAGGCGGACAAGCTGGCCATGCATCTTTCGCAGGGCATCTGCCGACACTTTGCGATGGCGAACGAATTGTTGGGCGAACGGCCACAGCCGGTGCGGCAGTGGCGGCGGATGTTAAAACTGGCGGCGGCGCGCGAGGCGGTGCGGCTGAGCCTTTCCACCGCCATGGAGCAGGCCCTGGCCACGGGGCAGACCGGCGCGGCGGCCACGCTGGCCGCCGGCGACCTGCGCGAAGACAGCCTGGATTTTTCGGCGCCGGCGTGGCAGGTCATTGTGCGTTATCAGGATTATCTGCTGCACCATGTGTGTCGGCATTGTCGGCATGATTGGTCGGGTAGCAAGTGTATGTACCGGTCGTTTGGCGAATTCGTAAAAGTGCGGCAGGTCTCGCCGGAGTTGTTGGAGAAATGGCAGCGGGTGTGCCAGCATGTCTTCGGTTTCGCCGAACCGGCGGCGTCGGGGGCGTGAGGCGCAGCAGACCCAGAATCAAAAAAAGCGCCGTGATTTGATCCCATGTTCTTCGCGACCGCCTATAATGTTCCTTGAAATGCAACAGTGAACCCACCATGGATGAACGCAAACCGCAGAACGGGTACTTTCACGATATTTACCACAGCGTGCGCTCAATTTTGGTCGGCATGCGCATTACGTTAAAATATTGTTTCAGCCGGCCAGTGACGGTGCAATACCCTGAACAAAAGCTCGATTTTGCCCCACGCTACCGTGGCGTGCATGAATTTGAGGCGGCCAAATGCATCGCGTGCGATCTATGCGCCAAGGCCTGCCCGGTGGATTGCATTTACATTGATTACACCGGCCGCGGTAAAAACGTGAAGCTGTCCCGCTTTGCCATTGATTACAGCAAGTGCCTGTTCTGTGCATTGTGTACCGAGCCCTGCCCGACATCCTGTATTCACATGGGCAAGGTGCATGATTTAAGCGCGTATAGCCGGGAGGAAATGGTGGTGGAATTTCTGGAACTTGATAAACAAGGCCGGCACACGCCCACGCCCATCTGGATGGAACGGCCCGACGCGCCGGAGTGGGCGAAATTGGAGCGGCAGCGGATCGCCGACGGCGTGCTGGCCACCACGGAAGCGGATATTATTCCGGCGGCGCCAACGAAGCGGAAATAGGAGCAACGGCTGCGCGGGCGCCAGTTGGCGATTTTCCGGGAAATTGCGATGGCAAGTATTGAATCTGACCCTCGACGGCGATTGGTGTGGCCGTTCTTTGTGATGGCCGCCCTGGCCGTTGGCGTGGCGGTGGCGCTGCTGACGGTGCGCGGCATCACCAGTCCGGAGAACGTTCATATTGCGTTGCTGGCGGCCGCACTGGCGGCAGCGGTGGCGTGCGCGGGATGCCTGAAGGTCACATGCGCGGTGCGAACCACCTCTTCAACCACCGTGCGGTTGGCCCGCTGGACGCTGGCCCGGCTGCTATACTTTATGCAGGTGGCGGCCCTGGCATTGGCGCTATGGTGTATGTATTTACTGTTTTGCAAGGGCTGGCTGGTTCACCCGCATTAAGGCTTGGGCGTGAACGCGATGGCAATAGGGACGTCCACCGAGACGCCGCACGTTTTATGAATAATTTACTAACAGTCACGATATTTTTGGCCCTGGGCGCCGGCTTTGTTGCATTGAATTTGACGCTGGGCAGGTTTTTGCGCCCGCGCCTGCCTTCGGCCCAAAAAGCGGCGCCGTATGAATGCGGAGAAAAGCCGCTGGCCGAAAGCTGGGTGCAGTTTGATCTGCGATTTTATGTCGTCGCGTTGATATTTTTGGTTTTCGATGTGGAAGTGGCGTTGTTCTATCCGTGGGCGGCGGTTTTTCGCAGCGCGCGGCTGCCGGCATTGATCGACGCCCTGGTCTTCTTTGCCGTGCTGCTGGTGGGGTTTGTGTACTTGTGGCGTTTTGATTACCTGGATTGGGTGCGTCTGGCCAAGGCGCAGGCCGGCCTGCGCGGCGCCGATCCGGTGAACCAGCCGCTGCGCGATTTGGCGCGTAAAGATCCGGAATTGTTGGAAGACACGCTTTCCCCTTAGTCGGCGGCGCTGCTTACCGTTGGGCATTTATTGACAAGGCATTGCACGCCCGGGAAAAAAACATGGCATGGATTGAAAACAGGCACGAAGAAGGGCTGATCATCACCAGTCTGGACCGCATGCAAAGCTGGGCCCGTGAATCAAGCATCTGGCCCATGACCTTTGGCCTGGCCTGCTGCGCGATCGAAATGATGGCCGTGGGCGGCGGGCGGTTTGATATTGACCGCTTTGGCGCCGGGGCGTTTCGGGCCACGCCCCGCCAGGCGGATTTAATGATCGTGGCGGGCACGGTGACGTACAAAATGGCGTCGCGCGTGCGGCGGTTGTATCACCAAATGGCCGAGCCAAAATATGTGATGGCAATGGGCGCCTGCACCATCGGCGGGGGGCCGTATTTTAAGTATGGGTATCATGTGGTGAAGGGGGTCGATCTAATCGTGCCGGTGGATGTGTATGTGCCGGGCTGCCCGCCCCGGCCCGAGGCGCTGTTGGAGGGATTGATGCGATTGCAAGACAAGATACGCGCCACAGCGGGCGAACGGCGGCCGCGCGAAGAAGCGGCAACGCCGGTTGCGTGAGCCCGCGCGGCGGCGGGGGCGTGTCGGGTTGATCGGTTTCTCGATCGAGATCGGCAGCATCACATGTACATGCCGCTGGGCTATGAAATGCTGCTCAGCGGCGGGTGGGTTGGTCGATACTGAACAATCGGGTCTGCATGCCGTGGCCCTCGCCAAGGCGCCAAAAAGGAGAATGAGATGGAAACGTGCGAAAATTGTGGACATGTCATTTCCGAGACTGAAGCGCCAGCGGTGTGGCAGGACCAGGTGGTCTGTGAAAAGTGCCGGCAGAAGCTCGTTGCAAACTCTTCCGGGCAACTGCCGCCGTCACCAAAGGCCGCGCCCAGCTATGGCGGGCTGGGAGTTTCCGGCTCTGTGTTGCGGGTGATCGGCATCGCTGTGGCTGTGCTTTCATGCCTGGTGGTGGTCGCAGGCCTGTTTACCAGCCGGCATGTGGTAATGGTCGTCAGCGGCGCCGGCGGCATAGTGTACGGGATATTTATTTGCGCTTGCGGAGAGGTGTTCCTGGCGTTGCGCGATATCGCGATCAGCACCTGGACGTTGCGTGATCGCGCGTGAGGCGAAAGGTGCTTCGGAGGCGGTGGTTCGCCGTGCGGACTGCGCGCGGCGGCTGTGACACATGTATTTCCGGCAGTATCGCGCCGCGTAGGCAAAATAAGAAAACGCTGAGGCGCGGAAAACGCTGAGAACGAACGGAGAACTGCCGAGGACCACCCAGAACGTCATTTTCGGCGGCGCGATGCAGGCGGTGCGTGCGCCCTCACCGCAACGTTTCCATCAGAAACGCCGCCAAGGCCATAAATGCCAGCACCCACGCGGCCACGATCCACCAGCGGT
>JAJZCU010000230.1 GCA_021828935.1 Planctomycetota bacterium
AAGTCCACATACCAATTGTTTACCGGCGTAGGCGTCTGGGGAAACAACATTCCCGTGGCGTGGGGCTTTGGTATTGTGGACTTCGTGTTCTGGGTGGGCATCGGCCACGCCGGCACGCTGATTTCCGCCATCTTGTTTTTGTTCCGCCAAAAATGGCGCACCGGTATCAACCGCTTCTCCGAAGCCATGACCATTTTCGCGGTCATGTGTGCCGGTATTTTCCCGGCCATTCACGTCGGTCGCGCGTGGTTTGACTACTGGTTGTTTCCAATTCCCGACGTGATGCGGCTGTGGCCCAACTTTTTCAGTCCGTTGGTGTGGGACTGCTTCGCGGTAGGTACCTATTTCACGGTGTCGTTGTTGTTCTGGTACATGGGCATGGTGCCTGACCTGGCCACGTTCCGCGACCGGGCCGCAACGCGCGTGAAGCACACCATTTACGGCATCCTGGCAATGGGATGGCGCGGGGCCAACCGCCACTGGCACCGCTATGAACGTGCCTACATTATTCTGGCCGCCCTGGCCACGCCCCTGGTGCTTAGCGTACACAGCACCGTGAGCTTTGACTTTGCCGTGTCCCAGGTGCCCGGCTGGCATACCACCATTTTCCCGCCGTACTTCGTTGCGGGCGCCATTTACGGCGGCTTTGCCATGGTCGTATTCTTGGCGGTGCCGTGCCGCGAGCTGTTTGGTTTGAAGGACTTTATCACCCAGCGCCACATCGATAATATGTGCCGCATTATGACCGTCACGGGCACCATGGTGGGTTACGCCTACCTGATGGAATTTTTCATGGCGTATTACAGCAGCGACACGTTTGAACGCTTCACGTTTCTGAACCGTGAGTTTGGCCCCTACTACTGGTGCGGCTGGAGTCTGCTGATCTGCAATATGATCGCCCCCCAGTTTTTCTGGTTCAAATGGGTCCGCACCAATCCGTGGACAGTGATGTTCATCTGCCTGCTGGCCAACTTCGGCATGTGGATGGAACGGTATGTGATCTTCGTGGTGTCCATGCACCGCGATTTCCTGCCCTCAAGCTGGGGCATGTTCACCCCAACCTGGGTGGATTTGGCAACCTTGGCCGGCAGTTTCGGATTGTTCTGCACGCTGTTCCTGTTGTTCGTGCGCTATCTGCCAACCATTGCCATGGCGGAAGTCAAGAGCGTGCTGCCGCAGGCGCATGCCGGGCACGCCACCGGCGCCAGCGGCTACGCCGGTGAAGGCGAACTGGAGCCTCACGGCGCGCGATAAAGGTCGCTGCCGGGACCGGCTTTTATCCCGGCCCATAACGCCAATAAAAAAGAACGGAGTGCCACGCGATGGCAGCTACAACTACGCCTGACGTTTATCCTACGGAAGCTGCGGAAGATCCGCCGAAACTGTTCGGCCTGCTGGCGGAATTTTCCGAGCCGGACAGTCTGTTGGTGGCTGCGGCCCAGGTGCGCGACGCGGGATACAAAAGCTGGGATTGCTACACGCCGTTCCCCGTGCATGGGTTGGACCACGCCATGGGCGAAAAGTCCACCCGGCTGCCGTGGTTTGTGCTGGTCTGCGGATTGACGGCGGGCGCCACGGCCATCTTTTTTGAACGCTGGTTCAACGCCGTTGACTACCGCATGATCTTTTCCGGCAAGCCTTACTGGAGTTTGCCCCCCAACATTCCCGTGGCGTATGAAATGACGATTTTGTTCTCCGCATTGTCGGCGTTTTACTTCATGTGGGCCTTTAACCGCCTGCCCATGCTGCGCCACCCGCTGCTGGCCAACGAGCGCTTTCGCCGCGTGACCGATGACGGATTTTTTATCTGTATTGAGGCCCGCGATCCGAATTTTGATCTGCAAAAAACCGCGGAATTGCTGCAAAGCACCGGCGCCCTGGCGGTGGAAGAAGTACGTGATTAACGTTCCGCGGCCGTCACGGCGCCGCCGCAAGGCCGCTGGTTTAAACGGTTCGCGAGGTTAAGGTAAATTATGAGCACAGTGAATAAATACCTTCTCTTGTTCTGCGTGGTGCTGCTGTTGGTGCTGCCGTTTGCGTTCATCGCGCGCACGCGGGCCAAGCCGCTGTCCACCACGCCGCGCATCCAAATTATTCAAGATTTGGACAAACAGCCGCATTATAAGGCCCAGCGGGCCAACCCGTTCTTCGCTGATGACCGCGCCATGCGGCCCCACATTCCCCACACCATCGCCCGCGAAGACATGATCCTGCAAGATCCGGCCTACTACCAGACGCATCCGAATCATCCGGCGTATCGGCGCATTGTGTTAAACAGCGGCCGGAAGTGGGATGCGGTAATGTTGGGGCAGGTTAAAAAGGACGGAAAGGCCGCTTGGCTGACCACCCTTCCGGTGGCGCTTACGCGGCAGGTCATGGCCCGGGGCCACCAGCGCTTTGTGATTTATTGTTCGCCCTGCCACGGTCGCGATGCTTACGGGAACGGCACGGTGAATCGGTACGTGTCCCAACTTCGGGCTGAAGGCAACGCCAATGCAGGCACCTGGGTGCCGCCGGCCAATTTGCATGATCCCAAAGTTGTGAAACTGCCCGATGGCGAAATTTATAACGTTATTACCAACGGTTTTGCGGCCATGGCCGGCTACAAAGACCAGGTACCCACAGCCGACCGCTGGGCCATTGTGGCCTATGTGCGTGCCTTGCAGCTAAGCGAAGAGCCGGTGAACATCCATCAGGCGCCGCCGCAGGTTCGCGCGGCCCTGGAACACGGGCGGTAAGCGGAACGATGCGCATTGGTTTGGCGCCTTACGGAGCATACGGAATTGTCTGATCATTCAACCCAAAAACTGGAAGTGCGCGACCAGGTTTTCTTGGAACAACTCGCCGGTAAGGTCGGCTACCCGGCGCTGGTTGTCGGGCTGTTGGGCCTGATTGTCGCAGGGGTCATTGGCTTCCTGCAGCATGACCACATGAAGCAGTTCCTGTTCGCTTATTACACGGCGTACTGTTACTTCCTGACGATCTGCTTTGGCGCCCTGTTTTTTGTGATGATTCACCATGCCACCCGCGCCGGCTGGAGCGTGGTCGTGCGCCGGCTGGCCGAGGCGCTCACGGCCAACTTTGTGCTCATGGCCGTGCTGCTGATTCCGGTGCTCTTTGGCATACATCAATTGTTTATTTGGACCGTCCCCCATGTGATGGCCCATGATAGCGATCTTCAGGAAAAGGCCGGCTATCTGAACGTGCCGTTTTTCTATGTGCGGTGCGTTCTTTACTTCTGTGCCTTTCTGGGCCTAAGCTTTTACTTCCGTACATTGTCGCTGCGGCAGGATGCCAGCGGCGACCCTCAACTCACGCGGCGCATGCAGCGCACCGCCTGCTGGGGCTTTTACATCTACGGCTTTGCGGTGACCTTTGCCGCATTTGATTTTCTCATGGGCGTGGCGCCGCATTGGTTTAGCACGATCTTTGGCGTGTACGCGTTCGCGGGCGGCAACGTGTCCTTCTTTTCGCTTCTGGCTTTGATGGCGATGTGGCTGCAACGCAACGGCCGCCTGAAAAACAGCATCAATACTGAACATTACCATGACATTGGCAAGTGGATGTTCGCGTGGACGTTTTTTTGGGGCTACATCGCCTTCTCGCAATACATGCTGACTTGGTATGCCAATATTCCGGTCGAAACACGCTATTATTTGCATCGGGAATTTGGCCCCTGGCTGTGGGTGTCGCTGATCCTGCTGTTTGGCCAATTGTTAATCCCGTTTGCGGGCTTGTTATCCCGCCATGTCAAACGCAGTGGCGTGGGGCTGGCGTTTTGGGCGGTTTGGATTCTCGTGGCCCACTACGTGGACATGTATTGGTTGATCATGCCGCAGGAATGGGCCTCGAAAAAAGCGGTGCGGACGGCTATCCTGAACATCCACGACCCGTATCGGCTGCCGGGGACGGCGGAAAATCTTGTGTACGAATCGTTTCACGCCGCCGGGCTTTCGATGAACATCCTGTGCCTGATCGGCGTTGGCGGATTGTTCGTCGCCAGTACGATGTACATGTTAAAAGGCCGGCCGCTCATGCCCGTTCGTGATCCGCGGTTGCCCGAATCGCTGGGCTTTGAAAACGCCTGAGGTAAGTTATGACTGAAAAACATCATGTGCCGACGCATCCGGGCGAAAACGCTTCGCCGGAAATCGTGAACCATGCCGTGCAGATGGAGCCCGGTTCGCATACCCAGCAGGATGGCCGGGGGATGCTCACGGTGATTTTGGCGGCCATTTCCGCCATCCTTTTACTGATTCTGATTGTGACATCGGTGGAGGCGTACTTCTACAATGGCATGGATGCCGAAATTGTTCGAAAAGATGATCATGCCAACCCCGTTTTGATGCATATCATTGCAGAACAGAAAGCTCGCATAAGGCCCCACTGGATCAACCGCAAAGCCGGTACGGTGGCCATAGGAATTAAAGCTGCGGAACAGGAATTAGTAAAGGGAAAGGCCGCGCCATAAGCGTGGCCGAAGGTGAACTCGTGAACCGCCGTATTGGCCGAAAATTGCTGCCCCGCACACGCGCGCCGGGCCTTCTTGCCCTGACCATGGCTGTTGCCGTGGCTTTGTTGGTGGCGCTGCAGCCCATGCCGCGCGCCCGCGCCCAGGGATTTTTATCAAACTTTAACAAGGCCGAACAGCGACAGGAGGACGTCAAGACCGCGGGGATTATCGCACACCGTGGCGCCCGCATGCCGCTGAATCTACACTTCAAAAATGCCCGCGGGCAGACCGTGACGCTG
>JAJZCU010000231.1 GCA_021828935.1 Planctomycetota bacterium
CACCGCGCCGGCTTGGCTGGCGGGCCAGTCAATCTGGGACGCCAATGCGTTGGTACTGGATTTCCTAAAGACGCGGAGCGCGGTATTTTTTGAACAGACTTTTGAGCACAGTTATCCGCACTGCTGGCGTTGCCGGAAGCCCATTATTTTCCGGGCCACGGAACAATGGTTCGTGAAGGCGGGGCATGGCACGGCATTGTTAAATAAGGCTCGCGCATTTGTGGATTCCGTAAATTGGGTTCCCGCATGGGGCGCCAATCGCATTGCGGGCATGTTGGAAACGCGCCCCGACTGGTGCATTTCGCGGCAACGGTCGTGGGGCGTGCCGATTCCCGCATTTTTTGACGACGCGGGGCGTATCTTGTTTTCGCCGCGCTCGGTAAATCGAATCGCCAATTATTTTCGCGAACATGGCTCTGATGCGTGGTACACGCACACGCCGGAACAAATCCTGGGCGCCGCCCAGTGGACTGATGACGCAATTCTGCCCGACGGTTCAACGGAGCCAACCGCATTTGCCACACATTCGCTGCGCACCGGCGGGGATATCCTCGATGTATGGTTTGAGTCGGGCGCTTCCCACCATGCCGTGCTGGAATGCACCCACCCGGAACTGGGCTACCCCGCCGCCCTTTACCTGGAAGGCTCAGACCAGCACCGCGGATGGTTTCAGGCGTCGCTGTTGGAGGCCGCCGGGTATCGCGCCGAAGCCCCGTTTAGACAGGTGCTCACGCACGGATTTATTGTCGACTCCACTGGCCACAAAATGTCGAAAAGCCAGGGCAACGATATCAAGGTGGAGACTGCGCTAAAGGAGTTTGGCGCCGATGTACTGCGGCTCTGGGTGTGCAGCGTAGATTATCAAAATGACATGCCCTGTTCGCGCGATTTACTCGCACGCATGGGTGAAGCGTACCGTAAAATCCGCAACACACTGCGTTATTTATTGGGCAACATTTACGATTTCAATCCCGCCGCCGATGGCGCTGCGCCCGCGCCGGAATCCATTGACCATTGGATGCGCTGGCGGCTGGAAAGCGTGGCCCACGATTGTTACGAAGCCTTTAATTCGTATGAGCTGCACCGCGTTTTTCGGGATATTTACACTTTCTGCAATGTGGACGTTTCCGCCGTTTACGCCAAGGCCGTGAAAGATCGCCTTTATTGTGAACTGCCCGATTCCCCCCGCCGTCGCGCCACGCAGACCACTTGTTATCAGGTACTCACGCGCCTCACCGAACTTTTGGCGCCGGTGCTGCCGTTCACGATGGAGGAAGCCTGGCAGGAAATCCGGCGCCTGCCGGGCCTGGCGGGCCAGCTTTCCGCCAGCGTGCATCTGCACATCGTGGCGCCGCCGGAAGCGCCGGCCTTTACCGACGCGGCAAAACATTGGCAACAATTCATGCCGCTGGTGGAACTGGGTTTCAAGCAACTGGATGATTTGAAGAAGTCCGCCGGATTGGGCAATGCGTTGGACGCCCAGGCCGTGATTACCGTGCCCGCGAACGACCCGCTGGCGGCGCCGATGATTGGCTACGGCCCGGAACTAGAAGACGTTTTGGGCGTGGGCTTTCACGCCATTGAAACCGGCGCCGACTGGGCCATCGCCATGCGGGACACGCGCGAATTGTTCGCCAGTTGCGCCAGGTCGTGGAAACGACGGCCGGATGTCGGCAGCGTGGCGGAATTTCCAGACCTCTCAGCGCGCGATGCGCAGGTGGTTCAGTCGCTGCGGAAAAAATCGCCCCGCTGATCGGCCGGTGCGCGGCGTGGGCGCCGCCGGGCCCGTGTGAGAGGTCCACGGTCAAAAATGTTTGCAACGCAATTTCCCATGCACTACCATCCAAAGAGAAGTTATTGTATTGCAGTGCATCCTGCCCGCTCCAGCGGATTTGCATGGGCTGGGTAAGAAAAGCAGGACAACGCGGATGACGCTGCAGTTTCAGAAGCTTCGGCCGGCGTGAATAGTTGGCGTCCTGAAGAACAAAGTTTAATATGGAACCAAATCCGGAATTATTAAGGCAGATTGAGGATGGTCACCGGCGGCAATCGCGCCGCATGACCCCGGAACAAAAGTTCCGCGCCGGCGGCGACTTGTTTGACGAAGCGTGCCGCTGGACTCTGGCGGGTATTCGTCGGCAGTATCCGGCATGGACGGAAGCCCAGGCACTCGTGGAACTGCGCCACCGTCTGGCGCGGGCCCGCAAAAGAGACACCGCATGATGCCCGCCACCGACATTGTGCTGCACGTCGCCCGCGAGTTGCGGCGACGGGCGGTTCCCTACATGCTGGTTGGTTCATTTTCCAGCAACTTTTATGGCCGACCCCGTCAAACTATGGATGCTGATTTCGTGATCGGCCTGGCCACGATTTCCGTTGCGAACTTCTGTGCGCAGCTGGGTCCGGAATTCCGCCTTGATCCGCAAATGGCATTTGAATCTGTCACCGTTTCGGCGCGCTGGGTGGTAAGCCACGCCCAATCCGGTTTTGAAGTGGAGCTTTTTACGTTGACCGACGATCCCCACGACCAACGCCGGTTCAGCCGCCGAAAGGAAGAATTAATTGACAATCATCCCATCATGCTGCCGACAGTGGAGGATGTTATCATAACCAAGTTGCGCTGGCATAAGCGGGCGGCGCGGGCAAAAGACCGGGAAGATGTTCGGGAAGTGCTCGCGGCACAGGCCCCTGTCATTGACGCCGCATACGTGCGGCACTGGTGTGCGGAACATGGAACCCTGGAGACATTTGAACTCCTGCTGGCGCAAGCACTGGAAACCGGGACTTAGCTCGACTTTCGCGGAAGCCGCCCCCAAAAGCGCCCTGGACGCCAGCGCCAAGGCCACAGAGTCCAGCACGCGGCTTCGCCCGCAGTCGCGTTCTTTTCTCGGCGGGTGCGGGATGTCGGCATTTTGCGGAAATATGTCTTTCGCCGAAAACCGCGCCGCGAAAAATTTTCTTTTTTTGTTTTGACTTTTTTGAAGCACATGCCATAATTAACTGTGGCTGAGGTGACTCGAGCGCGTCAGCCCATCTGAATGACTTTCCACTGGCGGTACCTACGCAGCGGGCGTCATTCTTGTGACGTTCCCGAAAGGCGTTTCGGGAGTTGATGTCCTGGCGGTTGAACCGGGCCTGCATGTAGCGTAAACGTATCTCGTGCTTGTACAGACGAGCGTCCGTTGCGGGTTGGTCTGGCGGCAATGTCGGCTGGGGAAACAATGTCTTTCTGAGGAGGTGATTCGTGTCTAGTAACATAGGTGGGCTGCGCTAAAGCGGCTTACGCATCGCTTGGCGCAGCCAAGCCACAGACGCCCATTGTGCGGCTGGGAATAACCCCCAGCGTAACGCCAATGGGCGTTTGTATTTTTGCGGGAGCGTCAGCGGAATCGCGGCATGCCGCATCGCGTTCCCCAACCAGTGGCGCCGGCCCACCGCGAACCGAAACAAAACGGGCAGGATTGACAATGCGCCTGTTTTCGGCGACACCGTTGACATGATTGCCCGAATAAATGGAATCGTGGAAGCCGTGGTTGGCGACCTGGCGCTGGTTACCGTCGGCGAACTGACGTATGAACTATACGTACCGGCCGCCGATTTGCCCCTGCTGCAGCGGCGCGTGGGCCAGCGCATGATGTTTTTTACAATAGAATACATTGAAGGCAACGCCAGCTTTGGACAATTGGCGCCGCGCCTCATTGGTTTCCTGCGCGAAGAAGACAAGTCTTTTTTCAATCTTTTTATCACGGTGAAGGGTATCGGCCCGCGGCGGGCCTTGCGGGCGTTGGAAAAGCCCATCGGCGAAATCGCCGCCGCCATTTCCCGCAAAGACGCCAAAATGCTGACCACCCTGCCGGAAATCGGTAAGCGCACGGCGGAGCAAATCATCGCCGAACTCCACGGAAAAGTTGACAAGTTTGCATTGCCCGGCGCAGCCACCACTGAAGTGGTCGCCGCCCGGCCGGATTACGCCCATTTGGCCATTGCGGCTTTGGTGAGTCTGGGCGAACGCCGGCCGGAGGCCGAGAACTGGGTGGACCGCGTGTGCCGCGTGGACCCGGAGCTGCGCGACGCCAACGCGATCATCCAAGCGGCCTATCGTCTAAAAGCGAACATGGCCTAGGACCGCTGAGTTATCAACTGGCGCAATTGGCCGTCGGGCGCGTACCGACAGGCATTAATTCAAGATCGCGGCGATTGAAGATTGGCCACAGAGGGCGCAGAGCACACAGAGGAGAACACGATGGACGAATTAATAGAGAACGCCCTTGGCGCTGCAAGCTTTGAACTTTCGCGAAATGCGGTTGATGGATGGGGTCAAACGTATCTCTCTGTGGCCTCTGAGCGCTCTGTGGCATTTTTCCGTCTTCCGGACGGACTTGGTTTCGATCACGACCTGTCGTTCGACAAGCCCAGTTGCTGGCCTTTGATGACCGGCTGCAAGGCCGCCAAGGATTTTAAGGAAAATAGGGTCAAAAAATTCGATCAGCTGCTGTAAGAATCGGACCATGCGCATAGCCGCAATGATTACGACAGTTATTGATCCGGCGGCCCTTAGGCGCCGTTGCCATAATCGCAGGCGTCACTGAACCGCACAACACGAACAGGATAATCCGATTCATGGCACGCGAACGTATTATTTCCGCCCAAAGCACCCCGGAAGATGAACCGGTCGCGCTAAACCCCGCGCTGCGCCCCAAGCAGTTGCAGGAATACATCGGCCAAAGCGAACTGGTGGAAAAAC
>JAJZCU010000232.1 GCA_021828935.1 Planctomycetota bacterium
TTGTGTTGCGGGCGGCGCGCGGCCCGGGTTGCAACAAAATTTTGCCTCATGATAATTAACGTTTTTTCTTAAATGCCATTTCATACGAAAGGAAAACACATGGCTGTAAAACACGACGTAAAAGATTTGGGCCTCGCCGCTGAGGGCAAAAAGCGCATTGAATGGGCCGACAAAGACATGCCCGTGCTGGCCATGGTCCGCGAACGGTTTGCCAAAGAAAAGCCGCTGGCGGGCTACCGCATGGCCGCCTGCCTGCACATCACCACGGAAACCGCCAACCTGGCCCGCGCCCTGCAGGCCGGCGGCGCGGAACTGGCCCTGTGCGCCAGCAATCCGCTTTCCACGCAGGATGACAATGCTGCCGCGCTGGTCGCCGAATACAACATTCCGGTGTTTGCCATTAAAGGCGAAGACCGGGACACCTATTACCGGCACATGAACGCCGCCCTGGACATCAAGCCCAATGTCACCATGGATGACGGGGCAGATTTGGTAAGCCTGCTGCATGGCGCCCGCAAAGACCTGGCCGGCAACATCGTGGCGTCTATGGAAGAAACCACCACCGGCGTGATTCGCCTGCGTTCCATGGAAAAACAGGGCGTATTAAAATTTCCTGTGGTCGCCGTAAACGACGCCCAGTGCAAACACTTTTTTGATAATCGCTATGGCACCGGCCAAAGCACCATTGACGGCGTCATTCGCGCCACGGATCATTTAATTGCCGGGAAAAAAGTCGTGGTGTGTGGCTACGGCTGGTGCGGCAAGGGCGTGGCCTCGCGCGTGCGCGGCCTGGGCGCCAACACCATTGTTACCGAAGTGGACCCCATCCGCGCCATTGAAGGCACCATGGACGGATTCTGGGTCATGCCCATGGCCGAGGCGGCCCGCGTCGGCGATATTTTTATCACCGTCACCGGCGATATTCATGTCATCCGCTGGGAACACTTCAAGGAAATGAAAGACAACGCCCTGGTCTGCAATTCCGGCCACTTTAATGTGGAGCTTGATTTGGAATCTCTGGGCGCCAACGCCAAAAGCACCCGCCGCATGGTCCGGGAATTTGTCGATGAATACACATTGCCCAATGGCCATCGCGTGCTGGTGCTGGGCGAAGGCCGGCTTATTAATTTAACGGCCGCCCATGGCCATCCCGCCTCCGTAATGGACATGAGCTTTGCCGTGCAGGCCCTGGCCACCGAATGGGCATTAAAGAACAAGGAAAAGCTGACGGCAAAGGTGCATGATGTGCCGCGTTCAGTCGATGAATGGGTGGCGGCGTTGAAGCTCGAAAGCATGGGCATTCACATTGACAAGCTCACGGCGGAACAAAGCAAGTATTTAAGCAGTCATGATATGGGAACGTGACATCGGGCGAATTAATGACTTAACTTATGATGAATTGGGGCCGCGGCTCCGGGTGGCCGCCGCGCTGGACCCAACGCTGCGCAACCAGTTGGCCCGTGGACAAATCGTACCGTTGAATTCCAGCGGCACGGCGCCGTTAATTGACTTGCACGAAGTGTCTGACGCGTGCAACGCCGCCGCCGCCGACGCGGATATTGGGTGTGGCAATTTTTTTGGGGGGCGCTTGAGATCCACGCGGCCGCGGGTGGCGCGGTGTGCGGCATTTCGCGCCGGAACCAACGCACAGAACCCGGCATTCGTTGCGAACAAACCCCACGCCTACGATTAGCCGCGTCCGCAAACGCGCGCGGGCGGACAATCAATGATCAGAACGGCAATGATCAATGATCAATGATCAAAAGGCGGGCCTCCGCGCGCACCGTTATGTGGTATGAAATTTTCATGCCACAATTAGCCGCCGCGCGCCCGTCGCGGCCCAATGGGCCGGCGCGGGCGGCTAACAGTTTTGGTCATGGGTTTGAACATTTTGATGCGGTGCGCGTTCGTATGCACATTTACCCGTTTCCGCCGTATCCGCGTTCATCCGCGCCATCCGCGGTTCCCGCCATTTGGTCTTCGCGGGCCCGCGCGACAACGCCATTTCGGACGGTAAGGCCACGGCAGCGGCGCCCAAGTTGAAACCGCTGATTACGCGGATATACGCGGATAGGGATGACCTATTAGCCGCGTCCGCAAACGCGCGCGGGCGGACAATCAATGATCAGAACGGCAATGAGCAATGATCAATGGATCAATGATCAAAATGCGGGCCTCCGCGCGCACCGTTATGTGGTATGAAATTTTCATGCCACAATTAGCCGCGATGCGCCCGTCGCGGCCCAATGGGCCGGCGCGGGCGGCTAACATTTCTGGTCACGGGTTGGAAATCCTGGGGCCGTGGGCATTCGTACCTACATTTTTCCATCAACCGGGCACGACACGGCGGCGCCTGCGCACGGCGCGCCATCTGCGGTTCGCCGCTTAACAATCAACCCGTGCCGCCACGGACTGACCTTAATGGGCATATGGGCGCAGGCGGCGGTCTTCAAAGCCCAGGGCGCGGCGCCAGCGCAGCAAAATCCAGCAGAATATCGGCATGATAAGCGCCGTGTATGCCGCACCGGTTACCAGCATCCACCAGGCGTGCCATAGGCCCGGGTATTTGGGATTGGCCGGATGAATCAGCCGCGGAATGTAGACGCTGCCGAACAAAAATATGCCCGTGACAATGCCGCCGACGATGGCCTGGCTTAAGGCATGTTCCTGAAACATGGCGCTACGGGCCTTCATAATCATCCAGCCGGCGAAACTTAGCACCAGGGCGTCCCATCCCAGCACATGATTTCCTGACAGTAATTGGTACGCAAGGCCGGCCAAAAAACAGGCCAGCAGGGCGTAGTCTTCGCGCGCGTAAAGGGCGTAAAACGCACCCAACATGGCGATGTATTGCACCTGAAACAGCCCGGTCTCGCCGATCTGACCAAGGTGCGCTATCTGCATGGCGCAGGCGATGTACAGCAACAACCAGAATGGTATCCAGCGCATGACGTTTCCAATGCGCCCTTCTCCTCCGGGGGCCGACCGCGGCGCCTTGCAGAATAATTGTTATGGCGTTTCGGCCTTGGGACGTATGGTACCGTCGCACGACGATGAGTCCACCGGCGCCCGCACGGGGCTTTGACCAAACGGCGGAAAATCAAGATGGCAGCGCCAGTGTTCATCGTCAATTTCAGGAAAATCGGTCCGGTAATGCACGCCCCGCGTTTCCTCGCGCACCGTGGCGGCCTGCGTGATCAGTCGGCCAATGGTCAGCATGTTCTGCAATTCCCAACCGGCGGGCGCATCGAAGACTTTGTCCAACACGTAGCGCGACCAAAACGCGATAATTTCGCTGGCCTCTTCCAGCCGCGGACCGGACCGTTCCACGCCCACGTTTCGCCACATGAGCGACCGCAAACTGCTGCGCACATCCTGCGTGTCCAATTCCGTGCGCTCGCTGGCCGGCACATCAGAGGTGATCCGCGGCGCGGCAATGGGCCGGGCCTCCGCGGGAACATTCTGCGCCGCGTCGGCGCCGGCGCGGGCGCCAAACACCAAGGCTTCTATCAAGGAATTACTGCCCAGACGGTTGGCGCCGTGCAGACCGGTGTAAGACGCTTCGCCAGCGGCGTACAGGCATTTCACGCTGGTGCGGCCCAGCAGATCAGTGGCCACGCCGCCGACCATGTAATGGGCGCTGGGATGCACGGGGATGGGCTGCCGCGCGGGATTTATCCCAAAGCTCTGGCATACCTGATAGATATTGGGAAATCTGTTCTTGAAGGCCTCTTCGGAAAGGTGCCGGGCGTCCAGATAAACGTTGGTCGTGCGGGTCTTGGCCATGTGGGCCATGATGGCGCGGGAGACTACGTCGCGCGGGGCCAGTTCGGCGGCGGCGTGATAATCGGGCATGAAGCGATTGCCGGCCTTGTCAATTAATTTCGCCCCCTCGCCGCGTACGGCCTCGCTGACCAGAGCCCGCGTGGCGCCGGCAATGTAGATGGTGGTCGGGTGAAACTGCACCATTTCCATGTCGCGCAGCACGGCGCCGGCGCGGGCCGCCATGGCGTGTCCGTCGGCCGTGGCGATGATCGGATTGGTGGTCTCGCGGTACATCACCCCCGCCCCGCCGCTGGCCAGAATGGTCTGCCGGGCGAAGATGGCAAACAGGCCACGGTCCTGCCGCCAGGCCATGGCGCCACAACATTCATTATCAATGGTTAATAAATCAAGAATGAAGGCGTGTTCCAGCACGTCCACATTGGGGGCTTGCCGCACCTGCGAAGAAAGACAGTTGGCCAGTTCCTTGCCGGTGGCGTCGCCCAGGGCATGCACGATGCGCGCGAACGAATGGCCGCCTTCCCGCGTAAAGGCCAGATTTCCCCCGGTTTCCCGATCAAAATTGGCGCCCCAGCCGATCAATTCTTCAATGCGGGCCGGGCCTTCCTTCACCACGGTTTCCACCGCCGCCAAATTTCCCAGCCCGCAGCCCACGCGCATGGTATCGCGAATGTGGCTCTCAAAACTATCTTCCGGCCGCATCACCGTGGCAATGCCGCCCTGCGCGTAAAACGTGTTGGATTCGGCCAGATTTGATTTGGTCACCACCAGCACGTCCGCGGGCCCGGCCGCCGCCAGCGCCGCCCGCAGACCCGCCACGCCTCCGCCGACGATCAGCACATCGGTCACCATGTGGGCGGTACGGTGCGCTTTGAACGGAACCAGGTAATTACGCTGCATGAGGGTCTCAAAAGGTGGCGTGCCCAGCCGGGCGTCGGGCGGCGTCGTGGGATTTTT
>JAJZCU010000233.1 GCA_021828935.1 Planctomycetota bacterium
AGCCCGGATTGAACATTGGGCACTGAACCGTGAAGCCGTCAAACGCGCCTTGCAACTTCAAACGCCGTCACACCGTATAGACGCCCCGGCCGAGGCTGAATTGGCGGCGGTAGGCCAGCGGCGTCATGCCGGTGACGCGGCGGAAGATGGTGGCCATGTATGATTCATCTTTGAAGCCGCATTTGCGGGCGATTTCATTAATGCTGTACGGTTCGCTAATAAGCATGTGGGCGATGGCCTCCACGCGGCGGCGGTGAATTTCATCGGTCATGGTGCGGCCGTACGCCTGGCGGAAGAGGCGGGACAGATAGGCCGAGTTGCAGCGCAGGGCCGCGGCAATTGCTGAGGCGCTGATGGATTTGTGCGCATTGGCGGCGATAAACTCCGCGGCGAGTTTGGCCAGGGGCAACTCGGCGGCGGAGGCGTTGTGATTTCCCGACGGCGCTGGCGCGGCGGCGGTGGCCGAACGCGCCACTTCGCAGAGCATTTCCGATAATAATAAACCTGCGGAGGCTTGCTCCCAATGGCTGAGGTCGCCGGTGTGGCCGTTGTCGGCGGGCATGGCGTTGCGCGAACGGAGCGTCTGATCGGAAGCGGCGCTGGGGGCGTGTTGGTTCAAAAGGCGGTTGAACAGCATGGTCATCCAGAGGGGATCGCGCACGGTGGTGACGCGGGGCAGGGCCAGGCAGCCTTCATTGGATGCGGCGTCGCATTGAAAATGGGCCCAATAAAAAATCAGGTTCGCGGGGTAGGGCGCCGTGCCCGTATGTTCTGTGTCCTTGCGCAGCAGCACCGCCTGGCCGGCCCCGGCTTCAAAGGCGTCGCCTGCTTCGGCCATGGCCAGCGTGCCGCGGCGCACGAAGATCAATTCATGCGTTGCACAGACATGGGGCAAGTGCCGGCCTTCGCCGGGGCAGACGAACACGCCGGCGAATGGCCCGCACAGGCGCAGCGACGGGCGGATGTTAAGATAAATGAGCGGCTGTGAAATAAAGCATCTCGTTTTTACAATGTTCCGCGGCAACAAATTCCAACAGGAAGCCGGCGGATGACGCAGTTGCACGGCCGCCGATTATTCAGGCAGTGCGCGTTCCACGATCTGTCGCACCAGGGCGGGGTCGGCGGCGGGGCCGGTCTTTTTCAGCACCAGGCCCAGCACGCGGCCGGATTGTTTGCGAGAGGTGGCGTGGGACTCGGCAATGGCCGCGTGAACCAGGGCCTCCAGGACGGCGGGGTCGGGCGGGGCGGGCAGAAACTCCTCAACGACGCGCAATTCTTGTTCTAACATATGTAGCTGTTGCGTGGCTGATTGTCCCGCCGCGTCGGGCCGGGCGGCCAGCGGTTGATATTCCTGGGCGGCGCGGCGCAGTTTTTTGGCGTAGGCGGCCACGGCGCTTTCGGCGGGGGCGGCGGGATCATCACTTTCGAGGTTTTTTATTTCGGAGAGCAACATGCGCAAAACCTGCGCTCTGTCTTTTTGACCGGCTTTCATCGCCGTAACCATCTGCGTTTGCACGTTCTGGCGAAGGTTCTGAGCGTCTGGCATAGAGGTTTCCTCCAATAAAAATGGGCTGAATGTGACAATAACGTCTTTTTGACGTTACGGCAAGAATGACATATCAAGGCTTACCGAAATCTTCACCAAATTCTCTTGCAATCTTCATGTGAGCCGGTATTATGCCGCGCGGATGAAGTTATCACATGGTCTTCGCGGGTGTTGGAAACGCTTTGCGGTGGCCGATAAGGGTCAAGCGGGTTCGTGGACGGGCCCGCCATTGGCGCCGGGAAATGGCGGGCGCGAATCGTTCGCGCTGCCAGGCGCCGGCGGATGGGCGCATGGCGTTGTGCCATGGGACTGCCTGGCGGCTGTTGTCGCGGCGCTCGCGGGCGCCAACGATCTGTTTTTTAGGAGGAAAAACCATGGGTAAACCGATGCAATGGGCCTTGGCCGTCGCCGTGGCGTTGTCGGGCGCGATGGCGCTGGCGAACAACTCCGGTGGGGCGGGTTCCGGTTTGGGCGGCAATAATTCTTACGGCGCGAATTTGCTGCTGGCGGTTGACAACGCGCCGCTCGCCGGGAGCGGCCGCGGCATGTCGGCGCCAGATGCGGGCCGGACATCGGCCAGTACAGGCAATCGTGATGGTTATAGCGGAACTGGTTACAATGGCGGTTATAACGGCACGGGCTACAACGGAACCGGCTATAACGGCAATGGCTACAGCGCCAATGGATACAACGGGGGCTACAACGGCGGCGGTTACGGGATCAACGGGCCGATGATGCCCAGCCGCGAAACCTCCGGCGCCAATACCGGGCATGTGCATATTTCCACTGCGTTCGTGTATACGAACTCCTATTGGTTTCGCTATCAGGATGTGTCGCCCAACACGCTGAACCTGCAAAATTTTACCAAGCTGGACGTGAACCTGAATCGTTTTGGCGATGTGTACCTGCAAACGTTTGTGAATTTCGCCAGCAATATCGATACGCGATACATTAATGGTTACGGCACAATTGCCGACCGTTTCCACGGCGACGTGGCCGGTCCGATGCCCAGCAGCGATTTTCAAGAAGTCGATTTTTCGTTGGGATACCACTACAAGGTGGACAATTTGGTGGATTTGGACAGCGGGCTGACCATGTTCATCACCCCCACGAACGTAGTGACGGTGAATCCGCAGCATCAGGTGGTGGCCACGGCGCGTGGGCAGTCGCTGATGCAGGAATTTTTTATCAAGGGCGCGCTGGATGACAGCCGCTTCCTGGGCAAGTTCGCCCTGCACCCATACGTGTTCATCGGTTTTGATTACAGCGGCAGTTACAACCACAACGCCGGGCAGTATTACCAATTGGGCGTCAGCCCGGTGTATAACGTGCCCAACAGCGGCGGCTTGGAATTCAATCCGTACGCCAACGTCGGGTTTATCAGCGGCGAAAAATTGCTGGATCGGAATTTGACCACCACGCGCGACGGGTACCTGGGCGTAACCGTTGGCGTGCGGGCCAGCTATCCGTTGAATCCGTTATTGGGTATTCCACGCGGCTACGGCACGTACCGCGTGGGCGGCTACGTGGAATATGTGCAGGCCGGCAGCCGGTATCAACAGCCCACGGGCAACCACAGCGGCCAGACGGTTGCGGGCGTGATGTTGTCAATGAGCTATTAAGACATGTTGGCGTGCCCGTCGCGACAATTCGCGCGGCGCCCAATCCATGGTTGCGGTTCCACCGTGCCGCTTTTTTAGTCACGCGGTGGCGCGAACGCGGCGTCTGCCCGGCAATGCGGCAGGGCAGTCGGCGGCGGCAAGTAAAGGCCGCCGAAAAATGCGAGAAGATCGCGGGTCGTCGCAACTTAATAATATGGCACAGCCTTTGTAAGGTTGCCGCTGTTTCCTGATATTGTGCCCGTTCTTTCTTTTTTAAGGAGGCTTGTATGCTTAAACGGATGGAAGTCGTGGCGTTTGCCGCGGCAATGGCTTTTTGCGGCGCCACGGTGGCCCGGGCCAGCAGCAGTGCGACTGCAGGTTCACAGAACTCTACATCGGTCAGTGGACCCCGGATGTTAACCATGGACGCCGGCAGCGGGACTGGAACCGGAACCGATTCCGGAACGTATTCCGGAACCGGAACCGATACCGGAACTGGAACTGGAACCGGCCCGGCCTACAACGGCACCGGCACCAATCTCGCCCCCACGGCCGCCGCGGTGGCCGCGCCCACCTACACCCCACTGATGCAGGGCCTTAGCCACATCCCGATGGGCAGCAGCAATCTGGCCGACCAGATGACCAAGCTGGGCCTGACCCTCACCGGATACGTGGAAGGCGGCTACACGGCCAATCTGGACCACCATTCCAGCACCACGGCCCGTTCGGGCCCGTACACATACCACACGCCCATCAACGCGGGCCGGTCGTTTACGCAGCAGGCCAGGAACAATTTCCTGCTGAACCAGGCGGACATTAATCTGTCCCGCGCCATCGATTTCACCAGCAAAGCATTCCGCAGACGCGGCTGGGATGTCGGCGGCACGATTGAGTGGAACTACGGCACCGATGCCGCCCTGTTTCATTCCAGCGGCCTGAATTTCTACCACAGCGGCAGCTATCCGGCGACGGATCCCAGCCATCCCTACAACCAGTTTGACCTGCTCCAGGCCTATGTGGACATCGCCTTCCCGCTGGGCAATACCAGCGCCCTGCGCTTCCGCCTGGGCAAGTTTGTCACGCTGTTGGGTTATGAAACAATTAATCCGACAACCAACCCGTTCTATTCCCACACGTATCTCTTCAGTTATGCGATTCCGTTCACCAACACCGGCGCTCTGGCCAACTTGTACCTCAACGACAAGTGGCAGTTCTGGGCGGGCGTGGTGCGCGGCTGGAACCAGACGTTCAAGCAGAACAACACCGCTGAAAGCTACATGGGCTCAATCCAGTACACGCCCAATTCGCAGACCAGCGTTTCGTTGAACTTCATCACCGGTCCAATCAACCCCAACGACAACGCCCACTGGACCACGGTGCTGGACCTGGTGGCCAGCGTGACGCCGGATATGTTTGATAAGAAGATGACCTTCGGCTTCAACGGCGATTACGGCTATAACGGCGCCGGCGCCGGGTACACCGGTCCCACCGGCGTGCAGGGCATCTCTTCGCACTGGTATGGCACGGCGTTATACGCCAGCTATATCGTGAACAGGTTTGCCACGCTTAATGCCCGCGGCGAATGGTACTA
>JAJZCU010000234.1 GCA_021828935.1 Planctomycetota bacterium
TTTTCCCACGCGGTGCAGATCGGCAACGCGATCACGGAGAAGAAATTGCTGGACGTAATTCTGCAGGCCCGCGACCATGCCGACGGCCCGCTGTTTCGAGCCATTACCGACTGCGGCGCCGGGGGGCTTTCCAGCGCCATAGGCGAGATGGGCGAGCAGACGGGCGCCACGGTGGCTTTGGACAAGGCTCCGCTTAAGTATGATGGATTGAGCTATTCAGAAATATGGATAAGTGAGGCCCAGGAACGCATGGTGCTGGCCGCGCCGCCCGACCGCTGTGCCGCGCTGTTGGCCTTGTGCGCCGCGGAAGACGTGGAAGCCACGGATTTGGGCGTGTTTGATGGCTCGGGGCTTCTGACGCTGTATTATCAAGAGCACTGCGTGGGCAAATTAAATATGCATTTTCTGCACCATGGCGTCCCCATGCCCACGCGCGCGGCACGTTACACGCCGCCGGCTCTGGAAGAACCCTTATTAACGCCGCCGCAGAATTTTGGCGAGGAACTGCACGGACTCCTGGCGCTGCCCACCATTGCCAGCAAGCACTGGATTATCCGCCAATACGACCACGAAGTGCAGGGGGGAACAATTGTGCGCCCGCTGGTGGGCCCGCGCCATGATGGTCCTTCCGATGCGGCGGTGGTGCGGCCGCTGTTGGATCGCGCGGCGGCCACGGTTCTAGCGGTCGGCGGCCAGTTCCGCTTCGGCGATCTAGATCCGTATCAGATGGCGCTTAATGGAATGGATGAAGCCATTCGTAACGTCATATGCGTCGGCGGTACGCTGGACCGCATTGCATTGCTTGATAATTTTTGCTGGCCCAAATGCGATGATCCGCGGCATTTGGGCGCGTTGGTGCGCGCCTGTCAGGCCTGCTATGACGGCGCCAAGGCCTTTGGCACGCCCTTTATTTCCGGCAAGGATTCGCTTTCCAATGAATTCATCGCCGCTTCCGGGCAGGTCATACGCATTCCTTATACGTTATTAATCAGCGCGATCGGCGTGATTGGCAATGGCCGCAACGCCCTTACCATGGACGCCAAGGCCCCCGGTAATTTGTTAGTGGCTGTGGGCATCACCCGCCGGGAACTGGGCGGTTCACATTATTATGCCCGGCACGGCGCGTTGGGCGCGCGCGTGCCGGTGGTTGACCTGCCGCAGGCCCTGGCCACGCACCGGGCCGTGGAAAGCGTTATCCGTGAAGGTCATGCGGTAGCGGCGCACGACGCCAGCGAAGGCGGCCTGGCTGTATGCCTGGCGGAAATGCTGTTTGCCGGCGGCCGGGGGGCCAACATCAATTTAGCCGACGTGCCGTGTGGAGAAAACGCCGCGGCTGATGAGGTGTTGATGTTCTCCGAATCCGCCAGCCGGTATGTGCTGGAAATTCCGCCGCAACGGCTGGACGCGGCGCGGCGCCTGCTAAAGAATGTCCGGCACGGCGTGTTAGGCGCGGTTACAGAGCGGCCGCACCTGAAGGTTAAATCCGTCTCGGCGGGGCTGATTTTAGATGAGCCGGTGGATGCGTTGAAAAAATCGTGGCGGGCGCCGCTGGATTGGTAGGAAAAAAGCGATTGGTGGCTGACATGGGTCGCAGGCCCCCGCTATTTGTTGCCCATTAATTGTGGCGCGGCGTTTCAACGATCATTGAGGATCGCCCGATGGACATGAACCGGAATCACTTGGCAATCTTCCGCGCCGTGGCCGAGGCCGGCAGCGTCAGCGGCGGGGCGGCCCGACTGGGAATCACGCAGCCGTCGGCGTCAGTGCAAATTGCTGAATTGGAACGGGAAGTCGGAACCAAGCTGCTGGATCGCGTGGCCCGCGGCGTGGTACTCACGGATGCCGGCCGTTTATTGCTGGGGTTCGCCCAGCGCATCGGCGAATTGGAAAAACAAGCGGCGGCCGCGTTGGAAGAACACAAGGGCCTGGCCCGCGGGCGCCTGGCCATCGGGGCCAGCACCACCATCGGGATTTATTTATTACCGGAGCTGTTGGGCTCCTTCCGCCGGGCCCATCTCGCTGTCGCCTTGGAGGTATTCATTGATAATACCAGCATCGTGGAGCGCCGCCTGGAGGACGAAACGCTGGACCTGGCGTTGACCGAAGGTCCTTGCGTAGCCGCCACGCTGGCCCAGGAAATATTCGCCCAGGATCGGCTGTTGCTCATTGTGCCGCCGGGCCACAAATTCGCCGGGCGCGCGCACGTAACCGCCCGACAGGTGGCCGCGGAGCCGTTGATCATGCGTGAGCCGGGTTCGGGCACGCGGGTGGTGATGGAACAGGCGTTTGCGCGTGCGGGGCTGACGCTCTCGCCCACCATGGCCCTTAGCAGCAGCGAAGCAATCAAGCGTGCGGTGATGGCCGGCCTGGGCGTGGCGGTGATTTCAGCGCTGACGGTGCAGCAGGAAACAGCCCAGAAATCTCTGGCGGTGTTGGCAGTAAAAGATGTCAATTTAGCCCGCCCACTGTACGCCCTGCACCGGCGCGGCCGGTCGCTGTCGCCCGCGGCCTCCGCATTTATGCAGTTGCTGCGCACGGGGAAGAAGTAGGGCGCTGGCCCGCGCGTTTATATGCCGGTGGCACGGCGTGCGGCGGGCATGCAATTCCGGCCTCTTGACGGCGCGGTTGCCACGCAACACAATGCGCTCTTGAACCCATACGCCGGGATTTAAAGGAAATGCATGGCAGCGCCCGCACACGATTGCGAACACTTGGCGACGTACCGGAACTGTCTGGCGCGCCTGCACGGGGCGTGGCCGGAATTTCTTAAGACGCGCGCCGACCGTCTGCGTCACGGCGCCGAGATGGAGCGCGTTGCCGAGGCCATTCTTGAGGATTTGTTCACAACCGTTTTGGACTGGACCAGAGGGGATCTGACCTATCAGGTTAAATACGCTGATATCATATTAAGCCAAAATTTACAGAAGTGCCTGCTGGTGGAGGTCAAGCGCCCCGGAACGCTTCTGCCGGGACGCAGCGCGATGCAGGCGGCGCTGGAACAGGCGCGGCGCTATGCCGACCAGCAAACCGTAAAGTGCATCGCCGTTTCCGACGGCCGCATGTTTTACGCCGCGGACGTGGAAAACGGCGGAGTGAAGCATCGGCTTTATGTAGATCTGTCGGGCGATACGCCATCGGCGTGTCTGTGGTGGGTCAGCGTGCATGGCATCTATCGCCCATGCACCGAGGCGGTAAACGGGCCCGCGGATTTTGAACCATCAACCAATGCCTCCGGCGACGCCGGCGTGTGCGGTAATGTGCCTGCGGAATTGCTGCATCCGAAGTATCAACTGCCGGGGCGTTGCTTTGCCTATGTGGGCAATGCCAATGACACGCACACCTGGAAACTGCCGTTTTTGCTGGCCGATGGTTCGACTGATCACAGGCGCCTGCCCAAGGCTTTGCAGTGTATATTAAGCAATTACCGGGGAGCGCGGGTGCGTGGCATACCCGAGTCAGCCATGCGCGACGTGCTGCTGCGCCTGGCCCGCGTGGCGCAACAGGAGGGCCGGCTGCCGCCGCAGGCCGTTGATCCCGCGCCGATTTACCAACAACTGGTGCTGGCCCAGCAGGAACTGCTGGAAACCGTATTGGCGTGAAGCATGTCCGCCGCCGGCTGCCGCGCCGGAGGCGCCAACCCCGACGCCCCAGGCCCCGCCTTTCATGGCTTGCGGTTACCCAGATTTTGCAAGTCGATATCCAGAAAGAAGCAACATTACTCCATTCTAATTTGAAGAATAAATCGGAGTCGCATTGTAATTGGGCCGTGGCGGGCAGACGAACCGCGGATGACGCGGATGAACGCGGATACGACGAAGTGGGAGAATGATTTTGGGCCCGTTGCCCGTTGTACGCATGGAAGCGGCATGCTGCACGTTGCGCCAGCCTACGCCCAAATGTAAATTGACTGTTAAAAATTAACGATCAACCGTATTGTTCCCACCAGCGCGTTGGGCAGATTGCCGCCGGGGTGTTGGATGTATTGCAGGTCCGGCTGCACGATAAACGACGGCGTAACCTGGATTCTGTAGAAAGCTTCGTAATCATTTTCAAAGTTGTAGGGCAGGCCGGCCTCGGGGCTTAGCCGCGCGTAGGTCACGCCCAGACCAAGTTCATCGTTGGGTCGGCCGGGCATAAATCCGGTCCAGGCCAGGCCGGCGCCGATATGGCGGTCGATGATGCTGACATTGGGCTGGGCGCCGCCGATCTGTAAAAATCCGCCCAGGCTGCGTGGATTGTTTTTGCTGGACGATTTCCAGAAGGTCTGGGACAGCACGGAATACCAGCCGCTGGCAAACGCAACATTGGGCGCGCCGTTCAAGGTCTGAAAGGTGCCGGTATGGTCCCAGAAGCCCAGTTTGAGCTTTCCGGCAAGTTTGTGCGGGCCGATTTTCCAGCGCACGCCGGTTTCAGCAATGAAAAAAATCCCGCCGGGATCGTAGTTAAGCACCTCGTGTAAATGGCCGTCAAAAATTCCGGCGGCAAGGTAAAATGATTTTTTAGGATAAAGAAAGGCGTCAATCCCCGGTTCTCCCTGCGGATAGGTTGGCAGCACAAACACGGTGGGGTCGTGGGCCATGCTGGGGTTGAGAAAATCCTGGCCGTAGTCGGGATAAAGAAACTGATCGTCGACGTACATTTCGCCAACGCGCACGCGGAGAACCGGGGATTGACGCCTTTCTACAGAATCCAGGTTACGCCGTCGTTTATCGTGCAGCCG